>JAFYZE010000055.1 GCA_017548805.1 Bacteroidales bacterium | reverse complement strand
ACGCCTGTCGTCGCCGCCAGTTTGAGCCCTTCCGATATGCGCGGCACCGGCCGGTAATGGCGCTCCACGAGCGTCCGTTCGCACTCGTCGCGCTTGGGAGCATCATCGTGGGACTTCCGGTCGGGGTGCTCCCGGAGCGCGGCTGCGCGGACATCCTCGAGGATGATCCGCAGCCCCGCGGCCGAGTCGCCGAGCGTGCCGGTCACGCAGACGAGGTCGCCCGGCTGCGCGGCCGATCGTTTGAGCGATTGCCCGGCCCCGCAGCTACCCAGCACGGTTACGCTGATGCAGAGACGGTCCTTTGATGCTGTGGTGTCACCACCCAGAAGGGGGCAGTTGAAACGGTCAGATATGTCCTTGTATCCTCGGATGAACTCCTCGGTAAAGCCTTCCGGGATGCTTTTCGGAAGCGCCGTGCTGAGGAAGCTCCCGACGGGGCATCCTCCCATCCCGGCTATGTCGCTGATATTCACGGCGGCCGATTTCCATCCCAGGTTGTATGGGCCTATGTCTTCCAGCAGGAAATGCACCCCTTCCACGAGCATGTCGGTGGTGACGAGCGTCTCCACACCGTCCCTCTGGGGTATGACCGCGCAGTCGTCCCCGATGCCCAGGATACCCTCGGGCACCTCGAACTGCTCCTTGATCCATCCGATCAGTTCAAATTCGCCTTTTCCCATACTTTTTCTCCCTGCCATCCTTTTCTGAACAAAACGGGCGTTTTTGTTCAGACTTGTCCTTATTTCAGCCGTTTCTGCACAAAACCGGCGTTTTTGTTCAGATTTGCGGGCGGGGTGTGGACAAATGTAAGAATAATCAGCGGAATTGCTATCTTTGCAGCCAGCAATTTCAAGGTAAGCAATGGACGACAGCAGGACAGCGACATACGACAGGTTCGAGGCCAGCCTGAGGAAAGAACTCATAAAACTCTGTACTGAATACGAGATGATGAACGGGCAGTTGCTGCACTCGGACGATATCGATGCCAAGTGGGACGAGTTCGCCCGCGACTACATGATCGATGCTGTCCATGAGTTCAACGCCTATCCCGAGGCATCTCTCGCCTGGGCGGCTTTCCTCGGCATGGGCGTTGCCCGTCATTGGGATGAGGACTGGAGGAAGCACTCCTCCGACAAGTATGTTTCCTATTATGGCATAAGGGGTTACGATGACATGGACGAGCATGTCCTCAGGGATGTCCTGGGCTATGCCCTCGATTCAGAGAAAGCCAAGGCCGTCAGCTCGATGCTCAGCCGTTGTGCCGCGCTGGTCCTCACGCTTATCCGGCGCGAGGGCTTCGAATCGCAGAGCGTCGAGGCCTATTATGTCCTCATCCGCAGCGTCAAGGTCATGTACCAGATCGGCGCCTCCATGGAACTTTTCCGCCTCGGATACTCCTTCCGGCCGCTTTGATAAACGGAAGGGGTTGCCGTTTCCGGACTTTTTCATATCTTTGTAGAAGTCAACGGTTTCTGCTATGAAAAAGATCATCTCCCTATTGTTTGTCTGCGCCGTTTCGGCGCTGTTCGCCTCCTGCGCTTCCAAGCCGGGTTCGCTCGAACTCTCCTTCAACTATACCAAGCAGGCCGGTCCCGGTTCCAACCAGTACGCAGTCTGGATTGAGGATGCCGGCGGCAAGGTCGTCAAGACTCTCTTCGTCACCGAATTCACCTCCAAGGGCCGCAGCCGCGACGGCTCCAAGCCTGCGCGCGGCTACACCTACCGCACTTCGTGCGTCCCGACCTGGGTCAAGCATGTCGGGGCCGAGAGCCTCACTGACGAACAGATGGACGCCTTTACCGGCGCCACGCCTGCCCAGAGCGGTGTGCAGACATTCACATGGGATTTCACCGACCAGTCAGGTCAGCCGGTCGCCAAAGGCACATACCGCGTTTACCTGGAGGCCACATACAACGGTGCCAGCGTAGTCACCTACACCGGCACGGTTTCGTCGGGCGACAAGCCCGGGGATGTCAAGTTGGAGCAATCCTATATAGATGAGTCCGAGGACCGCAAGGACATGATTTCCGGCGTCACTGCCAAGATACTGTAGATCAGCCCTGGACGTCAGTGTCAGGGTCGTTTTGCGGATTCCTTTCAATGATGATATCGGCTTCGTCATAATCGCCGAACCAGTCATGCAACTTCTGTTTCGCCCGGGATTCTATCTCGGGTGTTACGTTTTTCGCTACAGCGTAGAACGCCCATAGAAGAGCGGCGAGGTCGTCGGTGTATCCGGCCACGGGGATGAAGTCCGGAATCAGGTCGATCGGAAGGATGAAATAGCCGAGCGCGCCCCAAATTTTGCCCTTGTCGGCAGTCTTGACCTTGGGGCTGCTCAGGACATAGTAAAGCAGAAGGGCGAGATACACGACCTTTATTCCGGCTTTCCTGGCCGCCTTCGTGATCTTAGCGAGGAAGTCGCTTTCGTTGTAGCGGCCCTGGTATTTTTCGATATTCTTGGGTGTCATCTTGTCTTATTGAGTGAAAGCCTTATCTTTGTCAAGGAGTATAGGCATCATGTTTTTCTTCATTCGCAGGCGCAGACGCAGGAAAAGGACCCTGACGGCCGAACAGGCCGCCGAGGTGGAGCGGCTGCGCATCCAGGCCAAGGCGGCCCTGCCGCCACGCCTGGCCGAGCTCGCCGCCCTCCATGGCTT
>JAFYZE010000054.1 GCA_017548805.1 Bacteroidales bacterium | reverse complement strand
CCTCACCGTCGATCCGGCCCTGAGCTACTACGAGAACCTGCGCGCCGCCAGCGCCTGGTACGTGGCGGACAACCTGTCCAAGCTCGGCAAGCCGACGGACCCGACCGAGTGGGGCATGACTCCGCAGACTGTCAATGCGTACTACAACCCTACCACCAACGAGATCTGTTTCCCTGCCGGCATCCTTCAGCCTCCGTTCTTCAATCCGGATGCTGATGACGCCGTCAACTACGGTGCCATTGGCGTGGTAATCGGCCATGAGATGACCCACGGCTTCGACGACCAGGGCAGTCTGTTCGACAAGGACGGCAACATGAACAACTGGTGGACCGAAGAGGACCGTGCCGCCTTCGTGGAGAAGACCAAGGTCCTCGCCGACCAGTACAGCGAGGTTGAGGTCCTGCCCGGTGTCAAGGCCAACGGCGAACTGACCCTCGGCGAGAACATCGCTGACCACGGCGGCGTGAGCATCGCCTGGACGGCCCTGCACAACGCCCTCGGCGGCGTTGAGCCCAAGCCCATCGACGGCTTCACCGCAGCCCAGCGCTTCTTCCTCGGCTACGCCCATGTATGGGCACAGAACATCACTGATGAGGAGCGTGCCCGCCTGACCAAGCTTGACGTCCACTCCCTGGGCGACAACCGCGTCAACGTTACTCTCCGCAACTTCGGTTACTTCTTCGACGCTTTCGGCATCAAGGAGGGTGACCCGATGTTCCGTCCCGAGTCCGAGCGCGTACACATCTGGTAGTGAACGCGTCGTCCTTCATAGCTAAGAAACTCCGTTTCAAGGGGAGGATTGCGATGGCATCCGTCGCAATCTCCTTCCTTGTCATGATTATTGCCGTGTCCGTGTCTTCCGGCTTCCGCCGGGAGATACGGAGCGGCATTGCTTCAATCAGCGGGGACATCCAGCTGACGCCGGCTGACATGAACTACATCGGGGAGGAGTCCCCGGTTTCTTCCGAACCGCCTTCACTTGGCCCCATCAGCGAAGTGCAGGGAGTGAAATCGGTGCAGCCGGTCATCTACCGCGCCGGCATAGTGAAAAAGGACGACAACATCCACGGGGTGATATTCAAGGGTGTCACAGAGCGTGATTCGCTCGTGGACCTTGGCATAAGCATCCCGGACCGTCTCTCCGAGATACTCGATCTCGGGGAAGGGGACGACCTCCAGGCGTATTTCGTGGGGGAGCGCGTCAAGGCGCGCCGCTTCCATATCCGTTCCGTGTACCGTTCACCCGTCCGTGCTGACGATAATCTGATCGTACTGGCATCGCTGGAGGACATGCGCCGCCTGAACGGTTGGGAGGAGGATGAGGTGTCCGCACTGGAGATCACCCTCGACGAGGCCTACAGGGACGGTCCTCTCATGCGGGCCAAGACCGACGAGATAGGCACGCTTGCCCTTGTGCATGCCTCGGACGATGATGACTCCCTCGTAGCCAGTTCGATAATGGACAAGTATCCCCAGCTCTTCGACTGGCTCAACCTCATAGATTTCAACGCCCTGGCCGTGCTCATCCTGATGACGGTCGTGGCGGGTTTCAACATGATTTCGGGACTGCTGATCCTGCTGTTCCGGAGCATTTCCACCATCGGCACCCTCAAGGCTATGGGCATGACGGACAAGTCCATCTCCGCGGTGTTCATGCGCGTTTCTTCCAACCTGGTGCTCAAGGGGATGCTGATAGGCAACGCCGTCGCGCTGGCGCTGTGCGCGCTCCAGAACGCGACGCATTTCCTGAAGCTCAATCCTGACAATTACTTCATCTCATACGTGCCGCTCAAGGTCAACATCCCGTTGATACTTGTGGCCGACCTGGCGGCATATGCCGTCATAATGCTGCTTTTGCAGATACCCGTGAGGTTTATCTCGAAAGTGGATCCAGCCCTGACCGTAAGGGCGCAGTAGCTAGGGACTGATGACCTTGAAGTCCTCGTACAGCGAAAGAACCCTCTTCACATAGGAAATGGTCTCGGTACCCTGGAAGGTTCCGAGCCTGATGACGCTGTCCACCTGTATGGTGGACTCGTCGCGCATGTCCGGAATGACGGAGACGATACCGTCCCATGTCCCGGAGTCCGCCCCGATCGATTCCGCATAGCGTATGCAGTCCATGATGCGCCCTTCGCCGGCATTGTATGCGGCCAGGGTGAATTTGCAAAGCTCATCCTTATTTGCAGCCTTGCCGCGGAACATGTTCTGGAGCAGGAGCAGGTATTCCGTCCCGGCCTTGATGCTTTCCTCGGGATTGAAGAGGTCGGAGACGCCCATTTTGGCAGCGGTCAAGGGCATCATCTGCATCAGGCCTTCGGCACCCCTCCTGGAGCGGAGTTCTATATGGAACTGTGATTCCTGGTAGATTACTGCCGACAGCAGTCTCCAGTCCCACCCGAGCCGCTTTGAAGCGGCCTTCACAAGGCTGTCATAGGGAGAGATGTGCCCGACTCCGCGCTTCCATTCCGCCCTTTTGGAAGGGCTGTATCTCAGGAGGAAGACGTCGCGCACCGGCTCATGCTCCTCCGAATCGAGGAATGATCCGAGCCACTCGTCTATCTCCGCCAGTCCTGCCGCGCAGTCCTGGCGGACCGCCCAGACCGTGAGGCTGTCTACGGGACGTGAGAGCAGTATGCTATCCGGAGGCTGGACTTCGACGCAGGGGAGTACGACTATGTCGACCCTGCCCTGCAGGAGGGAGTCGGTCCACGAAGACCCCCTGCGCGCATTGGCTATGGATACCAGACTGTCTCCCATGCTTGCCGCAAAGCGTTGCAGGAGTTCGTAGTTGTATCCTACGGTGAGTCCGGGAAGATGCCTTTGCGAATGTTCGAGCTGGATGGCGCATCGGAGAGGAATCCCCTTGAAGGACATTTCATCCTGTTTGATGAAGCTGAGCGAACCGATACGGATCGAGGCCGCTACGGCTGCGGCGGCCAGGATGGCGAAAAGGGGATGGACGGTATGTCTGGGCATATCAGTTGCTCCTCTGCCGCAAGCCGCCGCCGGAGCCCTGGGCCGCCCTTGGAGGCCCCATGGTCTCGCCGGACGAGGAACCGGACTGACTGCTGTTGGCGGTACCCGTATCCTTGCCCGGCTGGGTGTAGAACGGCCAATACACTCCGAGCTTGACCATGCGCTGCGTGACTATGTAGCGGTCTGCGGAGAAGTAGTCGTTCTTCTTCATAGGCCAGCCTTGTCCTGCATTCTCCATCTTGACGAAGATGGTCGCACGCTTCCACTGCATGTTCACGAAAGCGTCGAAATACGGTCCGTTGGTATAGCTGTTCTTAGTCTGGTTGTGGAAAACTCCGAGCGCAGGATTATAGGCGGGGGAGTTCCACGCTGTATTGTACAGGCCGTTGGCTCCGATCTGCATGAGCATGACTCCGCCGGAGATCCTGAACTGCAGGTAGTACTTAAGATTGACGGCCAGCTGGGGCAGAGGCACCACATCAGGATTGGAGGACAGCTGGAACAGCACGCGGTTGTCCAGATGCAGTATTCCGAGCACAAGTTCCTTGTGGAGGTCGGCGGACAGGATGCTCATGGGAGTGACGTTCTGCCGGACTATGCCGAGGGTGTCATAATAGATGTTGTTGGCGAGCAGGGCGTATCCCACTCCCGCATCGAGCTTCCAGCGAGGTATGGACAACCTGCCCTGCACCCGCGTCACGGACTGCTTGGAGAAGTCGTTGTCCCACTTGAAATGGTTCGTATAGACATGCTGGAGGTAGTACTCCGGCTCATCGAGGCTTGTGTCGAAATGCAGGTCGACGCTCAACGGGCTCTTCCTGGCCCTGCGGAAAGGATAGATGCTGAATCCGAGGTTGGCGTCTATGCTCATGTCGTTGATCTCGTCACCGAGGAAGACGTATTCGCCCTTGGCATCCCAGTGGATGTAGTTGCGCAGGCTTCCTTCGACTCCCGCGTACAGGTAAGCCGAGTTCCATACGACATTGTTGTGTTTCCTGGTGAATGTCGGGTCGAATGCATAGTAGGAGAGCATGCGGTCTCCTACTCCGACGTTGAGCTTGGAGACTATGGCGTCTTCGGCCCATGGCTGGAGCCTGAGGAAGACGCGGTTCTCCAGTCGCGCCACCCGCATGGAATCCGCCGTGGCGGAAGGGTGGATGTAGTGCTGGTTGTGATAGAAATCGTCTTCAATCGGATTGGAAGGACTCACGACATCCTTGTACAGACGGCGGTATGACGAATACTCGGTGCTGTGCCCGATGAACGCGGTCGTGATATTGGTGTCGCCGAGCGTGTCGGCGGCCGCCCTGATCTCGCGTCTCTCGGTGAGATACGCCTCGAGGTCCTCCATCGAAAGGGAGTCTCCTGCTGCGGCGACACTGTCGCGGTATGCAGCCTCAAGTTCCTTGTCTATCTTGCGGTCCTTGATCCTGTTTATGAAACTGAAAGGAATCCTATACTGCTGGTCAAGGAAAAGGGTGTTTTTCTTGAGCTTGCTGGAAGCGCCGTTGAGGATGACGTCCAGCTCCCTGGCGTTCACGGTGGTGTCCCTGATGCCGCCGAGATCCCTCAGACCGCCGTTCTCCGTCCTGCTGACGCCGTTGTAAAGGTATCCGGCGTGGGCCATGTAACGGCGGCCAAGATAATTGGCCGTCACCTGGGTGTTCTTGTTGGT
>JAFYZE010000053.1 GCA_017548805.1 Bacteroidales bacterium | reverse complement strand
TGACGGTCAATGAAATACCGTCAGGAGAAGGTTTGCTGCCCAGTCCCAGATACTCCACAGCATGGTCCGGGATACGGACTGTAACGCGGGCTTCGGAGTCCGAGAAATTGCAACAGAAAAGCATCGTCTCCGCGTCCGCATGGCGGAGGAACACGAAGTGCCGGTCAGCGTCGAATCCGTCATCCGGCGACTGGCAGTAGCAAAGATCGTAAGTAAGCCCCTCGCTGACGCTGGGCGACGCCGCGAGCTGCAACGCATCGCGGTAGCGAGCCATCACTGCGGCTTCGCCCTCAGGCAAAGCCTTTCCATGGACATACGCATAAAGCCGCTGCAACGAATCAGGTTTGTCGAAGTTGAAGATGCTCGTGCGGCCCTCGTGTCCTTCGGACGCATTGACACCTGTCTCCTGCCCGAAGTAGAGCATGAAAGGCGCAGTGTTGAGCATAAGCGAAGCGCAGAGGGCGGAATAAAGGTCAGGCCTTCCGGCAAACCAGGGGGAAGCGAGACGCTGTTCGTCGTGGTTCTCCAGGAAATTGAGCATCCTGGGCTGGAGATCTTGGAGGAACTGCCAGTTCCACGTGATGGCGCGCGCAGTGCCGTGTCCGGCGACTATGGCGCGCAGCACGTCGTACAGCCCGGACTTGTCGTACAGGTAATCGAAACGTACGTCCTCGATGTACATCCGGTATTTCTCTTTTTGATAGACCTCGGCTACGAAAATGACCGAAGGAAACTCTTCCTTGATCCTGGCTATCAGCCACTTGAGAAACTCCGGGGGGACCAGCTCCACCATGTCGCAGCGGAAGCCATCGACACCCTTCGAGGCCCAGAACCTGACTATCCCGTACATGGCCTCCCATGTCCCGGGAGCCGAATAATCTATCTTTACCGTGTCTGACCAGTCATAGTCGTGCCAGCCGCATAGAGGTATGCCGCCATGCTTGTCGGAATAATCGCAGCCCACATGGTTAGGCACGAAATCTATTATCAACTTCAGCCCATGGGAATGCACCCGCCTGACCAGTGAACGGAACTCCGACATCCTCCGCGAGGGAACGTCGGCCAGATAGGGATTGACGTCATAATAGTCCGATATAGCATAAGGAGAACCTGCGTCGCCCTTTACGAAGGGCTTGCTGGTGGAATGCCGGATGATGCCGGTACACCAGACATGGCTGACGCCGAAACCGCGCAGGCAGTCGAGGGTGGCGTCGTCCACGGACGACATCCTCCCCTCGCCCCAAAGGCGCGGAAGCATCTGATAGATAATCGGTTTAGACATACTATGGCAGCATCTTGGAGATGATCTCCGTGAGCTGGGCGGTCTCCAGCAGGAAACCGTCGTGACCGAAGTTGGAAGTGATCTCGAGGTACTCCGCACCCGGTATCATGGCCGCCCATTTCTCGACATGATGCGGCGGGAAAAGTCCGTCGGTATCGATGGAGACGACCGTCGTGCGCGCCTTGATGCGCGAGAGCGCCTTGGCGACGCCGCCGCGGCCGCGGCCGACGTTGTTGCTGATGACGGAAGTGCTGACGCTATTGTAAGAATATGCATCGAAGCCCCTGCGGATGATCTTTGCGCCCTGATAGCGCTGGTATGAAGCGGCGCGGTCGGCGAAGAGCGTATCGTCGTCCTCCTCGGCCTGGGTGAGACCGTAACCCTGGAAACAGCGGTAAGAAATCATTGCCTGGGCGCGTGCGCATTTCAGGCCCTCTTCACCTCCGTGGATATCCTCGCATGCCTCGAAGGTAGGATCGGCGCGAAGCGCCATGCGCTGGGTCTCGACGCTGGCGGTAAGCCAGGGCGTCACGCGCGGCTCCGTCGCGATGAACAGCGCCTGCCTGAAAACATCGGGCTCCATGACGGCCCACTCAATGGATTGGAAGCCTCCGATAGAACTTCCGATGAGGAGATCTATCTTCTCCACACCCAAATGCTTACGCACAAGGATGGAAGCGTTGATCATATCCCTGACAGTGACCTGCGGGAAGGAAAGGAGATAGGGCTTGCCGGTCTCGGGATTGATGGACCTCGGGCCGCTGGAACCATAGGCGGAACCCAGCATGTTGACGCATGCCACGAAGTATTTGTCAGTATCGATCAGCTTGCCGCTGCCGACCATCTCCGGCCACCAGTCCTCGCAGTCGCTGTTGGCCGTGAGGGCATGGCAGATCCAGATGACAGGCTCCCTGCCGTCATATTCCCGGGGGGAAGTGTGGTATGCTATGTCGATGGTTTCGAGCCGGTCTCCGTTCTCGAAAATGAAGGGACCGGCCTTCAGAGTGTATCCTTTCATTTCGCGAGAGCTGTTTCGATGGCTTGGGCGAGATCGTTGATGATGTCCTCCGGATCCTCCAGTCCGATGCTGAGACGCATCAGGTCGGGCGCGATGCCGGCCTCGCGCAGCTGCTCTTCACTGAGCTGGCGATGGGTATGCGAAGCGGGGTGCAGTATGCAAGTATAGCAGTCCGCAACATGCGTCTCGATGGTGACGAACTTCAGCGAGTCCATGAACTTGTTGTCAACGGCTCTGCCGCCTTTCAAAGCAAAGGCCATGACGCCGCAGGAGCCGTCAGGGAGGTACTTGCGGGCCTTCTCGTACTGGCTGTCGCCGGGCAGGTCGGGATAATGGATCCAGGCCACGGCCGGGTGGTTCTTCAGGAAGGTGGCAACCTTGAGCGCGCTCTCCGTATGGCGTTTCATCCTGACATGCAGGGTCTGCAGGCCGAGGTTGAGGTAGAACGCGTTCTGAGGGGCCTGGATGGCTCCGAAATCACGCATGAGGTGCGTGGTGCACTTTGTGATATAGGCCGCGCGGCCGAAACGCTCGGTATAGATGATGCCGTGATATGATGCGTCCGGAGTGCAGAGCCCCGGGAACTTGTCAGCGTGGGCGTTCCAGTCGAAGTTGCCGCTGTCGACGATGACGCCGCCGACTGTGGTGCCGTGACCGTCCATGTACTTGGTGGTGGAATGCGTCACGATGTCGGCGCCGAACTCAATCGGACGGCAGTGTACGGGGGTCGCGAAGGTATTGTCTATGATCATGGGCACGCCGTGGGCGTGCGCGGCATTGGCGAAACGCTCGATGTCGAGCACCTGCACGCCGGGATTGGCGATAGTCTCGGTGAAGATGAGCTTGGTGTTGGGTTTGAAGGCGGCATCGATCTGCTCGTCAGTCGCATCGTAGTCGATGAAAGTCACGTCTATGCCCATCTTGCGGAAGGTCACGCCGAAGAGATTGAAAGTGCCTCCGTAGATATTGTTGGTGGCTATCATGTGGTCGCCGGCCTCGCAGATGTTGAAGCAGGCGAAGAAATTGGCGGCCTGGCCGGAAGATGTCAGCATGGCGCCCACTCCCCCTTCGAGCGCGGCAATCTTGGCCGCTACCTTGTCGTTGGTGGGATTCTGGAGCCTTGTATAGAAATATCCTGCTTCCTCGAGGTCGAAGAGGCGGCCCATCTGGTCGCTTGTCTCGTACTTGAACGTGGTGCTCTGGATGAGGGGAATCTGGCGGGGTTCTCCCTTTCCGGGGGTGTATCCGGCCTGGACGCAGAGCGTCCCGATATGCGGCTTGTCACTCATTTTCCGTAGGTATTTTCTAATTCACACAAAGTTAATCGTTATTCGCTGAATTATTATAAAAATTTTTAATAAATTTGCGTTCCAATCCGGTTGGTAACAAAGTAAACTTTTTATAAAACACACTATGCCAGTCAAATCCAATCTTCAGATCGCCCGTTCGGCTTACCAGCCAAAGCTTCCTCTCGCCCTCAAGGGCGCAGTGAAGGCCGTCGAAGGCGAGGCGACCCAGTCCGTCGGCAACCAGGCCGAGATCAAGGCCCTCTTCCCCAACACCTACGGCATGCCCGTCGTGGAATTCGTTCCCGGAGAGGCGGTAGAGTATCCCAAGTTCAACGTAGGTATCATCCTGTCCGGCGGACAGGCCCCCGGCGGCCACAACGTCATCTCCGGACTCTTCGACGGAGTCAAGTCCCTCAACCCCGACAATAAGCTCTACGGCTTCCTGATGGGCCCCGGCGGACTTGTCGACCACAAGTACATGGAGATCACCCCCGAGATCATGGACGAGGACCGCAATACCGGCGGCTTCGACATCATCGGCTCCGGCCGTACCAAGCTTGAGGAGGTGGACCAGTTCGAGAGCGGCATCAAGATCCTGCGCGAGCTCGGCATCAAGGCCCTCGTGATCATCGGCGGAGACGACTCCAACACCAACGCATGCGTGCTCGCCGAGTATTATGCGGCCAAGAAGTACGGCGTGCAGG
>JAFYZE010000052.1 GCA_017548805.1 Bacteroidales bacterium | reverse complement strand
TCTGAACGAAAAAGAACTGGCAGCCATAGACGAGTATTGCCGCCAGTTCAAGATCTCCGCAAAGTCCGCGCTCTACCGCCAGGCCATCATGGAGAGGATCCTCGCCGGTCTGGACGAGAACCATCCTACGCTTTTCTAGTTTCTCCGGGCCATCCCGATGTAATAGAGCAGAGTGGCCAGCGATCCGATGGCCGCTATGAAATAGGTGTATGCCGCCCACTTGAGCGCGTCTGCCGCCATGGGGGCGGTTTCGCTGTCGGCGATACGCGAGTCTTTGAGCCATGCCACGGCGCGCTGGCTGGCATTGACCTCGACGGGGAGGGTGACTATGCTGAACAGCGTCGTAGCGCCGAACAGTATGATGCCGAGCCACAGCAGTGAAGGCGTGATGTTGATGAGAAGCACGCCCAGGAGGATGATCCACTGGACGGTCTTGTTGGCGAATGACACCACCGGCACTAGGGCTGTACGCATCTTGAGCGGGGCATAGCCCTGTGCATGCTGCAGCACGTGGCCGCACTCGTGTGCGGCGACCGCCGCCGCAGCGATGCTGCGCTGCCCGTAGACCGACTCACTGAGGTTGACGGTCATCGTCTCGGGGTTGAAGTGGTCCGTCAGCTCTCCCTGGACGCAGGTGATACGGACATTGGTGATACCGTTCTCCTCGAGCATCCTGCGGGCGACTTCAGCGCCTGTCAGTCCGCCCGGAGTGGGTATCTGCGAATATTTCCTGAACTTGCTCTGCAAGGTCTGCTGGATGATGAAACTCAGCACCATCACGGCAATGACTATGAACCAGATATTCATTTCTTCAAAGTTTAATCCGAGTCCAAATATACAAAATCCACACCTATTATTCAAACCTGACCTTTTGTCATTGCCAACGATTTTTGTAATTTTGCAAATTGTGTAACCGATACTGGAATGCCGCATCCGGAAAATGATTTTTCGAGGCTGGAGCTCAACCTTCCGGCCTGCCAGGAGAACTACCGATACTTCCGTTCCCGCCTGGAGCCTTCCACCAAGCTTCTTGTCCTGGTGAAGGCCAACGCGTACGGACACGGAGCGGTGGAGTTCGCTGCAATGATGCAGGGCTGCGGCGCTGATTACCTTGCGGTTGCACTGCCGCTCGAAGGCGTCGAGCTCCGCCAGGCCGGTATCAGCCTTCCCATCCTCGTGCTTACCGCCGGAACTGACTTTTTCGATGAGATCATCGACAACCGCCTGGAGCCCGGCATTCCCAACCTTTATGCCTTGAAGGCCCTTTGCGAGGTGCTGGAAGCGCGCGGACTCCGCGATTTTCCCATCCATATCAAGCTTGACACCGGCATGCACCGCCTCGGATTCATGCCGTGCGAACTTCAGGAGCTGTTCGCTTTCCTGAAAGACTGTCCATGGGTCAAGGTCAAGTCGGTGTACTCGCATCTGGCGGCTTCGGAGGATCTTGAGTCGGACGATTTCACCCTTGGCCAGATAGGCATGTTCAAGACAGGCGCAGATGCTCTTTCGGAAGCCCTCGGATACAAGCCGATGTACCATATCCTCAATTCCGCCGGCATAGAGCGTTTCCCCCAGTACCAGTTCGACATGGTCCGTCTCGGCATCGGCATCTACGGCATCAGCGCCCTGCCGGGGGTGCATCTCTCCCCGGTAGCGTCGTTGAAGGTAAAGGTATTGCAGATCAAGACTTTGGAGCCCCAGGATGGGACTATCGGATATGGCAGGTACGGTCAGATCGACCAGGACGGGACGGTCAT
The DNA here is from genome assembly GCA_017548805.1 of Bacteroidales bacterium. The sequence continues at coordinate 13,838 of JAFYZE010000052.1, read as the reverse complement.
TGCGACTATCCCAGTCGGCTATGCAGACGGCATCGACCGCCATCTCGGCCGCGGCCGTGCCTCGTTCTCCCTGAACGGGCACCGCGTGCCTACTATCGGCAACATCTGCATGGACATGTGTATGCTGGACGTGACCGGAGTGCCCGCCAAGGCGGGAGATACTGTAACGATTTTCGGGGATGATCCTACCGTATCCGAGCTTGCGGATATCCTCGGCACCATCCCTTATGAGATCATGACTTCGGTCCCGCGCCGCATCGAGCGCGTGATCATTCGCAAGAAGCAGTAAGCGTCTCGAGCATCAGGGCATGGCGGACTTCCGCCGCCTTCTCCTCACCCTTGATCTTTTTCAGGATTTCCAGGCCGAAGGCGATGGCGTGGCCGGCGCTGCGGCCGGTGATGACGCGGCCGTCGGTGATGGCCGGCCGCGGTTCGAACGCCGCCCCAGCCTCCTGCAGGCAGCTCTCGAAGCCGTCGAAGCAGGTCACGCGTTTGCCCTCGATGCCGTCGAGCTGGCCAAGGACGAGGCCGGGAGCCGCGCAGATGGCTGCCACGGTGCCGCCGTCGTCATAGTGCTCCTGCATCATGTCCATCAGCATGTCGCATGAGGCGAGGTTCCGGGTGCCGGGCATTCCTCCCGGGAAGATCATTACATCCTTCTCGTCAGTACCGCCCCGGTCTATATTCAATGCGAAAAAGTCAAAGGTCTGGTCTACGCCCACTGCCACACGGTGCGAGGACACGACGAACGGCTCGTCCGTGAGTGAGACAAGTTCGACCGGAACTCCGCCCCTGCGGAGCACGTCGGCGGTGGCGAGGGCCTCGACATCCTCGAAGCCTTCCGCCAGGAAAATAAACACTCCTTTCATCGTAGATGCTTCAATTGGTATTCTTGACCAAGTTACGATTTTTTGTTTACTTTGTAAAGAAATAAACGCAGAATATGGAAGAACCCAGGAAACTATATCCGCTCAAGTTCATGCCCATCGGCGAGGATTTCGCCTGGGGAGGTTTTGAGCTCGGCAAGAGATACGGCAAGTCATTCGTGACCAGCGATGCGCAGGGACGGACCAGAAGGATGGAGAAAGGATCGAAGGTGGCCGAAAGCCATGAGATAGCCGACCTGGGCTACCGCGACTCGGAGATCCTGGACGGATGGCTCGCGGGCAACAGTCTCAGCGAAGTCATGGACATGTACCTGGACCGCATCGTAGGAGAGAGGGTATTCTCCTATTACGGCAGGCAGTTCCCGCTGAGCGTCAAGCTCATAGATGCCGAAGGTCATATTCCTCTCATGGTACATCCCAATGACGAGACCGCCGGACAGCGTTACGATTTCCTAGGAAAGGCCAAGATGTGGTACGTGCTGGACACGCGTCCGGGAGCGAGCGTCAACATCGGATTCCGCCGTGACACTGATGCGGACGAACTTTACCGCAGCTGCCTTGACGGCAGCGTCGGGGATCTTCTCAATACGGTGGAGCCGAATCCCGGCGACAGCTTCATCATCCGCCCCGGCACCGTCTGTTCCGCCTCCGGCGTCATCCTGCTCGAGGTAAGCGAGGCTTCGCCCCTAGACTTCTGCCTGTACGGCTGGGGCGATGAAGTCCCTGAGGAGGAGTTCGACGGGGCCCTCGGCCTTGTCGAGGCCCTGGACTTCATCGATTACAAGGCATATGTGCCTGAGGCCGTTCCAGAAGGGAAGCTCGCTGCCAGCAATGAATTCACCGTCACCAGGATGGACCTCAAGGATGCGCTGCACATCATGGCCGGCGAGAACGGCGGTTTTGCGGTGTATTTCTGCGCTGCGGGTGAAGCGTCCATACAGGTTCCGGCTGCGGGAGGAATGGAGTCGACGGTCATGAAGACAGGAGAGACCGTGCTGATCCCCGCAGAAATCGACGATTTCTACCTCGTACCGCGCAGGAGTGGCACGGTATTGGTCGAGGTTCTGGTGGAGCGTGAGGAAGAGGCTGACGAATATATCGACCCCAACGCCGAACCCGAACTCCCGGGCGAAGGCGAGGAATACAAATTCAACAGCGTTTATGGCAGATTCAGTAAGGATTGACAAGTATGTATGGGCCATCCGCCTGTACAAGACCCGCAGCGACGCCACCGAGGCCTGCAACGGCAACAAGGTGCAGATCAACGGCACTCCTGCCAAGCCTTCAAAGGCAGTCAAGGTCGGCGACACCATCTCAGTCAGGAAGGGCGTCGCCCTCTACACCTTCAAGGTCCTTCAGATAGCCGAACAGCGCATGGGGGCACAGAAGGTTCCTGAGTTCGCGGAGAATCAGACTCCGCAGAGCGAGCTGGACAAGCTCCGCGCCCCGCACGAGACTTTCTTCGTGCGCCGTGACCGCGGTGCGGGCCGCCCCACCAAGAAGGACCGCCGCGAGATGGATGCCATCTGGGACGGCATCGACTTCTCCTCAGCACCCTTCGAGGAGGATTCCGACGACGAGGAAGAAGATATCTGAGTTACTTTTCCGCAAAATAGGCGCGTACCGAGCTGATGCAGGGGCAGCCCCTTGAGTCGGTGATGGTGACGCGCAGGGCTGTAGCTTCGACGGGGTCGAAGCGCAGTATGCGCTTGTAGCCTATTGTTGTCTGCTGTTCTGATGTACTGGCCGGCTGCCAGGAGACGCCGTCATTATACTCCACGAGAAAGCCTTTCACCCTCTGTCCCAGGGCGATATGCTCCTGGAGAAGGATGCGGTCGACCATCTTTTTCCCTTTGAAAGTGAATACCAGTGAGGCGGTAAGCGTACCGTCCTTCGGGGACCAGTAGCTGTCGGGGCGCCCGTCGAGGACCTTGCCGGCGGAGAAGCGCCGGCCCCTGAACTCGCTCGCGCTCGCGCGGGCCCCGGCCAGGATGTCATCCCCCAGTTGCTCAGAAATGATCCTGAAAGCTTCGCAGATGTTCGCGGAGTCTTTGGGATGTATCAGGCCCTCCCTGTCCACCGGGAAATTGATCAGCAGTTTGCCATTCCTTCCGACACTCTTGTAGTATAACTCTGCGAGCTGATCCGGAGTCTTGACCATGGCATCCTCCTCGGGATGGTAGAACCATCCCCTTCGGATGGAGACGTCACACTCGGCGGGAATCCATACATTCCCGTCCTCGTGTCCGGGGCCGAGTTCATTCTCGTAAGGGTATCCCGGATAGACAACTCCGTCCCTCAGGAAGGACCAGTTGGTTTCGGATGCGATGCCGCGCTCGTTGCCTACCCAGCGGCATCCCGGGCCTCCGTCGGAGAAGATAATCGCCTCAGGCTGAAGCTCATGGACTATTGAATGGATCTTAGGGAAATCATAGTAGGTCCTGCGGTCGATGTTGCGCGTTTCGCAGGCCCCTCCGTACCAGCCATCGCCTCCGTTCGCTCCGTCCAGCCAGACCTCCGAAATCTTTCCGTAACGGGAAAGCAACTCCCGGAGCTGGTCCTGGTAGTAGCGGACATAATCCTCAGTGCCGTAGGATGCCTGGTGGCGGTCCCAAGGGGAGAGGTAGATGCCGAACTTAAGCCCGTGGCGTCCGCAGGCCTGTGCGAGTTCGCCGACGATGTCGCCGTTGCCGTCCTTGTACGGCGACGCGGCGACCGAGTAGTCGGTGAACTCCGACGGCCATAGGCAGAAGCCGTCGTGATGCTTCGCCGTCAGGATGACTCCCTTGATGCCGGCGGCCTCGAAGGTCCGCACCCACTGCTCGCAGTCGAGGCGAGAGGGGTTGAAGACGGCCGGATCTGCGTCGCCGTATCCCCATTCGCTGTCCGAGAATGTATTGGGCCCGAAATGGATGAATGCCCAGATCTCGTCCTGCTGCCAGGAGATCTGGGAGGGGGAGGGGACGGGCGCGAGCGCCTCGGGGGCGTGGCCGCCTCCGCAGGAGCAGGCTGCGGCCACCACAGCGAGCGTCAGGGCAATCCTTTTAATAAACATCTGGTAATTCATGTCTTAGAATTATGGGAGCATGTCGTGGTCGGCGAGCATTTCCATGCGTGTGCGGTCAGGATTGCCGATCACCAGGCTCATCTTCGTGCAGTGCGCAAGCGCAAAGGCGCCTATTGCGCCGCCTTCTATGTTGGTCGGCAGATTCGCCGGCTGCGGAGAGAACAGCGGCATGTGCGCCATGCTTTCGCTCATCATCGCCGTCATGTATTCATAGAAGAAATCCGACAACGAATAAGTGTACAGTTCGACCACATCGCCTTCCTTCAGGGGAGGCGTTTCCTCTCCGGTCCCGAGTATGTCGAATGCCGTATAGAAGAAGTATTCGCCGCAGTTGAGGTAGTTGCCGTCGAACATCTGGTAGCCGTCGATGGAGATCCATTTGCCGTATCCGTGGGCCTCGCCGTTCACGCGGAGGTCGGCGGCATAGTGGCTGATGATGCCGGGCAGGTCCTGGCCCCAGATGGCGAAACACCACAGTGAGTCCGACATCTTGTAGTAGTCGAAATCGTCACCGCGCACGCCTCCCGGAGGCATCGTGTCAGACGTCTCAAAATGGAAGTCCTCGTCCCCGTCACGTCCGTCAATGGTCAGGGTGTAGGTCTTGCCAACCTCGCCGACATAGTCCTCGGGGGTGTAGTAGCAGCCGGTGCCCTTCATCTCCTGCAGGGTTATCGTTTCGCTGCCGTCGGAGAGCCTGACGCTGGCCCCGGAGATGACCGGGATGCGCTCCGAAGGCGTCCCGTAGGGCGCCGAGGCGCTGAGGCGGACGCAGTGTGCCGTCGTGTCCGTGGTCAGGACTGCGTCCACCACGACACGGCGCACGTCCGATTCCTTGATGTCGGGGACGAAGTCCTCGACGCAGGAAACGGTCGCGAGCAGCGTAAGTATCAGGAGCAACTTTCTCATAGGGTCAGTGTATATGATATAGAGGGGATTGCGGTGAAGAGATATACTTTCCGGGCCGTAATCTCCTCGGTATCATCATTGTAATGGAAGTCAAGAGCCCATGCGTTGTGGCGAGAATACACGTTGTACACAGAGAAATTCCACTCGCCGTGGCCGCGCTTTCCGGTCGGCACGCGCCTGCCCTGGAGCGTCAGCGAGAGGTCGAGCCTGTGATAGTCCGGGAAATGGTCCTGGTTGCGGTCGGAGTAGAGGGGGACGCGCGCATCGCCGACCTGCATCACACCCGAAGGGTAGGTCGTCGGCGCTCCGCTGTAGTATATCCAGTCCGCCGACGTCGACAGCCTCTTCCCGAAGCGGTATGTACCGATGACAGAGACGCTGTGTTTGTGGTTCATGGGAGAGTCATAAGGCTTGCCCCCGTTAATCTCAGGTATTTTGTACCGGGCCTGCGAGAGGGTGTAGCTGACCCAGCCGTCGAACTTGCCCTTCTCGTACTTGACCATGAATTCCGCGCCGCGCGCGAACGAGGTGCCGGTACGGATCTCCGCCTCCAGGTCCTCGTTCATAATGACGTTGGGATGGTCCTTGAAATCGATGGTATTGCGGTTGTCCTTGTAGAACAGCTCCACGGATGTCTCGATGGCATCGTCCAGAAAGTTCTTGAAGATGCCAAAGGTATACTGGTCCGAGACCTGCGGTTTGATATTTGGCGAAGCCGAGAACCAGATGTCGAGAGGGGAGCCCGAGATGCTGTAGATGGCTTGCTGGATGTACTGTACGTTACGGCTCCAGGCCGCCTTGACCGACATCGAAGGGCTCAGGCTGAAGGATGAGGAGAAGCGCGGCTCCAGAGCGTGCCACGCCTTGACGGTTTCGCCCTTGGCGAAATCCTCCGTGTGGTCGAGCTCGTGCGCAGCGTTGTAGTACCGCTGCGTGCGCTCGCCCACGGTGGCGAAGTTAGAGAGCCTCAGGCCGTAGCGGAGCGTCACTTTCGTGCCGATCTTCTGCTCGTTCTGGACATAAAAGTCCGGGGCCAGTGCAGTCGTCTGCGGATAGATATACTCGCTGAAAATGCCCTCGCTCCTCGGCTTGAACTCTGCGGGACTGATGACATAGCGGTTGCCCTGAAGTCCGAAACTGATTGTATTCGAAGCGTTCAGGAACCAGTTGAAATCGGCTTTGAATCCCAGGTTGTTCAGTCTGGACCCCATGTCGATGTCCGTCGCGGAGAACTCCAGTATCGTGTCGAAGTCGTAGTGCGAGTTCAGGAGAGTGAAGTTGGAGAACAGCTTGGGAGAGAAGATGTGGTTCCAGCGCAGGGACTGCGTGTTGTTGGCGAAGCCCATGTCAAGGTCGAGGTCCGCCGCCTCTGAATTCTTCATGGCGAAGACGTCCTTGCCGTTGAATACGCTCAGGTACAGGCGGTTGTTGTCGTTGATGATCCAGTTGGCCTTGGCGTTGATGTCATGGAAGAACATCCTGTCGCCCTTCAGGGCCTTCGCGAGAGGGAAGAATAGGTCGATGTAAGTGCGGCGCGCCGCTACCATGAAGCTGGCCTTGTCCTTGACGATGGGACCTTCAAGCAGTACCTTGGATGAGATGAGGCCTACACTGAGCGAGCCGCCGAACTCCTGCATGTTGCCGTCTATGGTATGGATGTCGAGCAGCGAGGACAGGCGGCCGCCATATTTGGAGGAGATGTCCCCCTTGTACAGGTCTCCTGTCTTGATCGCATCGTTGTTGAATACCGAGAAAAATCCCATGAAATGGCCGGCGTTGTAGACAGGGGCCTCGTCCATCAGGACGAGGTTCTGGTCAACGCCGCCTCCGCGCACGCTGAAGCCCGTCGAGCCTTCGCTCGGAGCCTGTACGCCCGGCATCATCTGTATGACCTTGATGATGTCCGTTTCGCCAAAGAGCACCGGGACTTTCTTGATGAAATCGCCAGAAAGGTTCACCAGGCTGGTCTCCGGACGGAGGAGCTTCTCCCGTTTCGATACCGCCGTGACGGTGGCCTCCAGGATGGAGAAGCTGTCCACTTTCATCGCGAAGTCCTTGACGATGTTGCCTTTGAGGCTGATTGTCAGGGTGTCCGTCACATATCCGATGGACTCACAGATGAGCTTGTAGTCTCCCGCCGGCAGTTCGATGGAGTAGAAACCGTAGGCGTTCGAGGGCTTGCCGGACCTGACGTCGCCAGCAGGGTACACCGCCGCGCCGATCACCACCTCGCCTGTCTCCGCGTCCTTTACGTGCCCGCTGATGGTGTACTTTGCGGCTGCGTTGCGCGCAGACCGCCCCTGGCCCTGCGCCTGCCCCCATAGGGCGGGCGCCAGCGCTGCGATGGCAGCCAGCAGCAGTATGACGCTGATCAGTTTCCTCATCTCCTTGCAAAGATACTGCTTTTTCCCGCAGAATGGAAAACAGGATGCCCCCGGAGGATATAAAACTCCGGGGGCATCTCGCATCGTTGTTTGCGGAGACTATTTCTTGAAATAGCGGTTGTAGAGGCCCTGGAAGCCGGCTCCGTGACGGGCTTCGTCCTTGGCCATCTCATGGATGGAGTCGTGGACGGCGTCGTAGCCGAGCTGCTTGGCGCGCTTGGCGATGGCGAGCTTGCCCTCGCAGGCGCCGCACTCTGCCTCCATGCGCTTCTTGACGTTGGTCTCGGTGTCCCAGACGACCTCGCCGAGGAGCTCGGCGATGCGGGCGGCGTGATCGGCCTCCTCGAACGCATAGCGCTTGAAAGCGTCTGCGATCTCGGGATAGCCCTCGCGCTCGGCCTGGCGGCTCATGGCGAGGTACATGCCGACCTCGGAGCATTCTCCGGTGAAATGGTCGTGGAGACCCTGCAGGACTTCGGCGTCCTCTACCTGGCCGTCACCGAGCTTGTGCTCGCAGGCCCAGTTGAGGCCATCTTCCTTGATCTCTACGAATTTCTCCGCCTTGGCGCGGCATACCGGGCACTCTGCAGGCGGATTGTCGCCCTCATGGACGTATCCGCAGACCATGCATCTGAATTTCTTTTTCATGACAATGGGTGTGTTTTAGCGTTAATTTTGATTAATTCCAAACCTTTCCCAAAGTTATTCAATATTCTCCGCTTTTGCAACAGCTAGTTCACTTCCTCTTCCCAGTTGGTGACTTCCTCGACCTTGGAGAAGTCGCCGGACATCTTGAAGACGGGGGAGAAGTTGTAGCACTTGCCGGAGTTAGCGGTACCTGTAGCCACGGCTCCTATCCTCAGATAGTGGGTACGTGTGTACACGAACTGCATTCCGCTTTCCTTGGTAGGGTCGATCTTGAGCTCGATGATGCTCTCGCCGTCGGCATTCTTGATCTTCTTCTTCTTGCCGTCCTTCTGGACCTTATCGAAGTCGAAGTTGTTGTTGCCGTCGCTGACCCACCTGTCGGTGAAGCCGAACAGTGCGACATCAACGTTCGGGGTCTGGGACTTGTCCTCAATCTCCACCTTGAAACGGGCTACGATCTTACCTCCCTCATAGGTGATGACGGGATCCAGGATACGGCAGTACGGAGTAACTGTGAAATCCACGGTGTTCTCGCCTTTCTGCAGTTCGAACGGGATGCTGACCGGGTAGAAGTTCTGCTTCTTGGTCTCCATGCGGTACTTGGCGGCCCAGACGAGCTTGTTGCGATAGGTGCCGTTGCACTTGACATACCAGTCCTGGGCTTCCTCAGCCGGCTCACCGGCCAGGTCTTTCCAGCCCTCCTCGATGATGGAGATCTTGCACGTGTTCGGGAAGGCGAACTGCATCAGCTGCCCGGTCTTGCTGTCGATGATCCTTCCTTCGACCTGGGCGTTGTAGTACTCCTGGTTGTCGAAGACGAACCAGTCGCAGGAAGTTGCCAGGACGATCAATGATAGTAAAACAAATATCTTTTTCATAATCATGCTTCTTTAATTATTCCTGGGAAGGGTTGACGGTCAGACGGTTCTCGGCATAGTTCGGGATGGAGCCGTAGTAATCCAGCAGGTCGGTATTGACACCGGTGGTGGAGTTCTGCACGTCGCTCCAGTATGCATTCGCGCGGGGGAAGATGTATTTGGGAGTACCGTCGCGGAGGTCGAGTACGGGCACCACAGTATGCTTGCGGTACGGGCCTCCAGAGCGTGTGCTGAGATACTCGCGTCGGCGCCAGAGAGTGTAGGTCTCATGGCCTTCAAAGGCGAACTCGATGCGGCGCTCATGAAGGACATTATCGAGGGTGGGCTCGATGTCGTCGGTGAATGCGGCCCTGTGGCGGATGTCGTTGAGAGCCTTCTTTGCGGTGGCAGCATTGCCGTGTCCGCTCTCGGCATATGCCTCGGCGTAGTTCAGGAGGATCTCCGCATAGCGGATGTCGCACCAGGGATTGGTGGACTTGTCAAGGGGACCGGAGGGATCGAGGAACTTGCGGATGCCGAAGGGAGTGCTCCAGAAATAGGAGTGGTTGCTCGTACCGACATTGCCGATGTTGACGAAGGCGGACACTCCTCCCTGGGTCTCGGCGCCGAGCTCGTAGTAGGTTGTGCCATTCACCTTGTAGGACTTCTCCTGATAGAACTCGGGATCCTTGCCGTCGACCCAGATGCCTCCCTGCGCGACGATGGTCTTGCCGCGGAACTCCGCGCCCGGATAGAGCACCCATGCCTGGAAGCGCGCGTCCTTGTTCAGGAACGGATCCTGGGGGTTATCGTACTTGATGAAGTCAGCGTTCTTATCGAACGAAGATGCAGCATTGACGATCTGTGCGAAGTAGATGTCCTCCTTGCCGTCGTTGCGGGTCTTGATGGTGCCATCGGCACGACCGCCCTTAGCATCGTAGTTGTCGAACATGTCCACGAGATCTGAGGTGATGGAATAGTTGCCCCATCCGGCGTTGGTACCGGTACCGTGTGACTGGTTCGGGGAGTTGGAGCGGTCGAAGCCGTTGTCAGCATCGGCCGTGCCGTCCTTGAAGGACTTTCCGAAGATGAACTCGCAGTCCTGACGCTCCAGGAAGAGGTTGGTGAGGTTCTCCTTGGCCTTCGCCACGGAAGTGGTGGCGCCTCCGTAGAGTGAGAACTTGCCGGAGTTGATGATCTTTTCTGAAGCCTCGATGCACTTTGCAAAGTATGCGTCGGCGTAGGAAGCCTCCATGTAGGTGAGTTTCTGCGACACCGCCGAGTAGTTTCCGGGAATGGTTTCCTTGTTCCAGTATTTGCTCTCGGATGCGGCATAGAGGGCTACGCGGGACAGGAGTCCCAGGGCTGCCCATTTAGTGGCGCGGAAGTTTCCGTCATTACGCTCTTCCGGAAGGAGTTCGGCTGCCCTTTCAAGATCGGAGATCACGAAATCCCAAGTCTCCTTTTCAGTGCTTCTCGGGATATAGAGTCCTTCGTTCGTGTCGCCGTCATAGTACTGGTCCAGCGGTTCGGTGACAATGGGAACGCCTCCGTATTTCCTTACAGCTGCGAAATAGCAGTATGCGCGTGCGAAAAGTGCCTCTCCGAGCATGGCGTCGCGTGTGGCCTCGTTGATGGACTTCTTCTCCAACGCCACGTCGACCTTCTGTATGAAGCTGTTGATCGAGCGCATCCTGGTGTAGTTCCAGAAACCGGTCACGTTGATGGAGTAGTCATTGCTCTTGGAGTAAGTGGCTAGCATCGTGGACTGGTCCTTGGTATTGAAAGCGTCCATGGGGATGGTGTTGTACACGTCCGAGAGAAGCCTTTCCATACCACCCTGGCTCGATGTCATGTCATCCTCGGACATCCTCGTGAGGTCTCCCTCAAGGCTGTCGAACAGCTTGTCGCAGGAGCAGAGGCTGAGGCCGAGAACAATGGCGAATGTATATTCAAGTATCTTTTTCATCTCTCAATAAGTTTAGAAGCTGATGCTGGTTCCAATTACGAAAGTCTTGAGCAGAGGTGCGCCTGATGCACCGCGGCGGGAAGCCTGATAGGTCTCGGGGTCCCAGACCTTCACTATCGGGTTACAGATGGTGAGGAGGTTGGTGGCGCTGGCATGCACGCGGACGCTCTTGAGTCCGACCTTGCTGACGAGTGACTTCGGGAAGGTGTATCCCATCTCGAGACTCTTCAAGCGGAAGAATGCGTTGTTGACCCAGGAGTAAGGCTGTACGAAGCGGTAGGTGGCGTTGGAGCTTGCGTCCTCGGCACCGGTAGCCGGAGCGAGGGCCGGCCAGTATCCGGGCACCCAGACGGAGTTGGGATCGCGGGGATCGGTATATCCGTCAGCGAGGCGGTAGTGGTCGAGGTGGTTGACGAAGAGTGTCTTGCTCCATCCGTATCCCATACCTCCGGACATCTGCATGTTCTTGTGGCTCAGGGCCGCGCCGTTGAAGGTGGCGCTAAGGTCGAAGTGCTTGTACTCGAGGAAGACCATCAGACCGAACTGGAGGGGCGGGTTGCCTTCCTTCCAGGAATAGTGGCGGTCCTGTTTGGTAATGACGCCGTCACCGTTGTAGTCGTCGATCTTGTACATGCCGGGGAGCATCTCAGCCATGTTCATCTTCTTGCTCGAAGAGGTGTTGTAAAGGACAGGATAGTCGAAGATGTCGTTCCAGTCGGTGAACTGTCCCATACCGTTCCACTCATAGTACTTGCCGTCGAGTGCGTTGTCCCAGCGGCCTTCGGTATGTCCATCGTAGTAGGCCTGCGAGGATTTCCAGATTTTCGTCCTCTCGGCCTGCTGGTACGTGTCGCGCTCGCGTGCGAAGGTGGCGGTCGCGGTGACGCGGTAGTTGAAGTCCTTGAAGCGCATTCTGTGCGAGAGCTCGAGGTCGATACCGACGTTCTCTGTGGAGTCGAGGTTCATCTGCGGGACATTGATACCATACATGTCGGGAAGGGATGAAGCCACCTTGGCGGCCTTGCCGGTCTGTTCCCTCCAGAACCAGTCGACGGAACCTCCGATGATGCCGCGGTTGACCTCCCAGTCGAAACCGAAGTCCCTCATGTATGTCCTGGTCCAGGAGAGGAGGGTCTCCGCCACGGAATCACTCCTGTATCCCATGACCGGGGAATTCTCTGCGAACATGTAGTTGGTGCCGCTCTGGGTGTAACCGAGCAGGTACTGGTATGCAGAACCCTGGTTACCTCCGGAGATACCGTCGGACCAGCGCAGTTTGAGGTTGGTGATGAAGGGGAAAGCGGCTTTGAAGAAGCGCTCTTCGGAAATCCTCCAACCGACTGAATATGAAGGCAGGAACGCCCAGCGGTATCCGGGGGCGTAGAAGTACGAACCATCATAACGGGCCATGACCTCGGCCATGTACTTACCGGCATATTCGTAGTTGATACGTCCGATGTAACCGGCCTTGGCGTTGCTTGACCTGGTGCCGTAGTTCTCAGCGGTGGATTCTACGGCCTGGTTCAGGATGTCATGGGTGTAGAACTCGCCGTATTTGCGCTCGCCGCGCAACTCGCTCGTCCACTGGAGGTTTGCCTCGGCTGCCACCATGGCGCCGACAGTATGCTCGCCGAAAGTGTTCGAGTAGTTGGCCTGGATCTTTCCGTATGCGGTCGACCTCTTGTACCATCTCTCCATGAGGGCGTTGTCGTCCTTGTTCTTGGAAACCTGCTCATCGGTCTGCCAGTCATACAGCGGGAACGCGATGGTGAGCTGGCGGGTTTCACGGGTCTGGAAGTCGTAGGATGCCTGTCCCTGGATCTTGAGACCCTTCAGGAACGGGGCGGTATACGTGGCGTTGAGGTTGTTGGTGAAGTTGTTGTTCTTGGTCTTGTCGTAACCGTTAGCTCCGTTCAGGGCGCCGATGGCGTTACGGCTCTCGTTTCCGTCATTGTATGACCAGTGCGAAGGGTTGCTCGGAACATTCCAGGGAATGTAACGCTCGGAGTACAGACCGCGGGTGTAGAAGTTCTGGTTGGCGTTGGCCGGGGTACCCACCTTATAGTTCCAGCTCAGTGAGGACTGGTAGACGATCTTGAGGTTCTTGGTGACGTTAGTGGTGACATTGCCCTGCCATGAGATGCTCTTGTATCCAAGCTGGGGACCGTTGAGGATACCGTTGTCGGTATTCATTGAGAGGCTCAGGTAATACTGGGTCTGGTTGTTACCTCCGTTCACGGATACCTGATGATTCTGCTGGAAGGAGAACTTCCTGTAGAACTGGGAGTACCACTTGTTATCCGTCCATCCCTCGTCTCCGTTGATGTAATGGTCGATGAGTTCCTGCGAATACTTGGGGCCTTTACCTACGTTCGCCTGCATTTCATTGGCTTCCTTGAACCAGGTGAGGATGTCGACCTCGTCGGGAAGGGCGGTAGGTACGCCGAAGGAGAAACGGTTGGAATACTTCACTGTCGGGGCTCCGATGGAGCCCTGCTTGGTGGTCACGAGGATGACACCGTTCTCAGCGCCCATACCGTAGATGGCTGCGGACGCATCTTTCAGGACGGAGATGCTCTCGATGTCCTCGGGATTGAGTTGTGCCAGAACTGCTGAACTACTGTTGGAGTAGGAAGTGTTGGTTTCCTGGCTCCTTCGGGGAGCGGTCCTTACCATACCGTCCACGATGACGAGGGGCTCGTCGTAGCCGCGGAGCTTGAGGTCGGTGTTGAAGTCTCCGGCATCGCCGGTCCTCTGGCGGATCTGGAGTCCCGGGACCTTACCCTGAAGGGATGCAAGGACGTCTGTCTGCTTGGTGGCGGTGAGTTCCTCGCTGCGGATGTTGGAGATGGCACTTGTCAAGGAAGCTTTCTTCTGAGTACCGTAACCGACGACGATGGTCTCGTCGAGGGTGGTAGCCTCCTCCTGGAGAGTGATGTTAAGGTTAGGTGCCGCGGTCACTTCCTGGGTCCCGTATCCGATGGACGAGACCTCGAGGACAGAGCCTGCCGGTACTAAGAAGGAGAAGTTTCCGTCAAGATCAGTGGTCACACCGTTTGTGGTCCCTTTCTGCATGATGGCTGCGCCGATGACCGGCTGCCCGTCCGCATCGAGGACCTT
>JAFYZE010000051.1 GCA_017548805.1 Bacteroidales bacterium | reverse complement strand
GAGGCGAAGTCGCCGGCTTCGATGTGCTTGCGGGCCTGGCGCACGAGGTCGAGGTAGAACGCAAGGTTGTGCTCGGTGGCGATCATGCCCGCGAACATCTCCTTGGCCACGAAAAGGTGCCTCAGGTACGCTTTGGAGTAGCAATGGTCAACGAATGAGGTACCTGACGGATCCAGTTCGGAGAAATCGTCCGCCCATTTGGCATTGCGCATGTTCATGATGCCTTCCCATGTGAAAAGCATGCCGTTTCGGCCGTTGCGTGTGGGCATGACGCAGTCGAACATGTCAACGCCACGGGCGATGCCCTCGAGGATGTTGGCTGGCGTGCCGACGCCCATGAGGTAGCGCGGACGATCCTTGGGTAGGATGGGATCTACGACTTCGAGCATCTCGTACATCTTCTCCGTGGGCTCCCCTACCGCCAGGCCGCCTATGGCGTAGCCGTCGGCATCGAACTGCACGGCATGCTCGACGGCCCGGCGGCGCAGGTCGGGATAGACGCAGCCCTGGACGATGGGGAAAAAGCTCTGCGAATGGCCGTAGAGCGGCTCCGTCTCGTGGAAGCGCTTCGCAAAGCGCTCAAGCCACGACTGCGTGAGCCTGAGCGAATTGGCCGCATACTTGTATTCCGCGTCCCCAGGGCAGCACTCATCGAGGGCCATCATGATGTCGGCGCCGATGATGCGCTGGGTGTCGACGTTGTTCTCCGGCGTGAAGGTATGGCGCGAACCGTCGATGTGCGAGGAAAACGTGCAGCCGTCAGGAGTAAGCTTCCTGATGGGGCTGAGCGAGAAGACCTGGAAACCGCCGCTGTCCGTAAGGATCGGGCGGTCCCAGGACTCGAACTTGTGGAGCCCCCCGGCTGCCTTGAGGGTATCAAGGCCTGGGCGGAGATACAGGTGATAGGTATTGCCCAGGATGATCTCCGCGCCTATGTCCTCCTTCAACTCCTTGTGGTACACGCCCTTGACGGAACCGACGGTCCCGACGGGCATGAAGATGGGAGTATGGATGCTGCCGTGATCCGTGGAGATGGTTCCGCAACGGGCGGAACTGCAGGGATCGGACGCAGTCTGGACAAATTTCATCTGGGCTTTTAATTTTAACTTTCAAAGATAGTAAAAACTGAGTAATTTCTTGTATTTTTGTAGAACACACCGGAACGAAACAACCAAAACATTCCACATATGAGCAACAAGAATATCAGCCTCAGGCTGATCATCATGAATTTCCTGGAGTTCGCCGCATGGGGCGCTTACCTGACCTCGATGGGCAGCTTCCTGGCCAGCGTCGGCTTCGGCCCGAAGATATGGCTCTTCTTCGCCACCCAGGGCTTCGTCTCGATCTTCATGCCCGCCCTCATGGGCATCGTCGCCGACAAGTGGATCCCCGCCCAGAAGGTCCTTTCCCTCTGCCAGGGCATAGCAGGACTCGCCATGCTGGCCGCCGGCTGGTACGCGATGAGCTCCGGAGCCGGCATCCAGTTCGGCCCCTTCTACGCGCTCTACACCATCAGCATCGCATTCTTCATGCCGACCATCGCCATCGCCAACTCCGTGGCTTACAACGCCTTGGAGAAGACCGGCAAGGACCCGGTCAAGGCCTTCCCGCCCATCCGCGTGTTCGGCACCGTCGGCTTCATCCTGACCATGCTCTTCGTCAATTTCGTCAAAGGTGCGGACGGCGTCCAGTTCCAGCATACATACAACCAGTTCTTCGTATCAGGCATCATCAGCCTCATCCTCTGCATCTATGCACTGACCCTGCCCGACTGTCCTTGCAAGCCCAAGGCTGAGGGTACACAGTCGTTTGTGGAGGCCACAGGCCTCAACGCTTTCCGCCTGTTCAAGGACCGTCAGTTCGCCGTGTTCTTCATCTTCTCGATGCTCCTCGGCGCATCCCTGCAGGTCACCAACGGCTATGCCAACACCTTCATCACCTCCTTCAAGGAGAATCCCGCATTCTCCAATGCATGGGGTGCCAACAACGCCAACGCCCTGATCTCGCTGAGCCAGGTCTCCGAGACCCTCTGCATCCTTCTCATCCCCTTCTTCATGAAGAAGTTCGGCATCAAGAAGGTCATGCTCATCGCCATGTTCGCATGGGTGTTCCGCTTCGGGTTCTTCGGCGCCGGCAATCCCGGCGGCGGAGTATGGCTGTTCGTGCTGAGCTGCATAGTCTACGGCGTGGCTTTCGACTTCTTCAACATCTCCGGTTCGCTCTTTGTCAATGAGAACACCGACAAGGACATCCGCTCCAGCGCACAAGGCCTGTTCATGCTCATGACCAACGGCCTCGGCGCCTCCATCGGCACCTGGGCCGCCGGCCGCGTCGTCAACCACTTCGTGTACAACGCCGCCGAGCCGTCATGGAGCACCGCCTGGTACATCTTCGCCGCATATGCGTTCGTCGTCGGCGTCCTTTTCGCGATACTCTTCAAGGATCCGCAGAAAAAGCAGTCCTAAGTCTCCGGCGTCACCCGCTCTATCCGGAAGATACGGCTTTCGGAGCAGCGGTATTTGATGTCGAAACACCTGAATTCGTCGTGACCTCCCATCTTGTGATAGGAGGTCACGAATTCTTTATTGTACCCCATCTGCGCGGCGTCACCCAGTGAGATCGAACGGATGTCGAGCCGCAGGAGCTTCTCCAGAACTGAATAGTTCTTGTCCAGTATGCCCAGTATCCGCAACTTGACGGAACGGGTGTAATGGTGCTTCTGGTTGTGATACCTGTTGCGGCAAGTCTCGCTGCAGAACTTCTTGTCCTTCCTGCCATATCCTATCCTGTCCCCGCATTCCAGGCATACCGGAGCGTCGTCGGTTTTGTCCACGTATTCCATAGTTTCTCGGTTTTGCAAGCAAATATGCGAAGCGGGACGGTCAGCGCCAAGGAAGCTAAAAAAAGAAAAGCGGGGTAATTATCTTTTTGTATGTCCGCGCCGGCATATAAAAAGATACGGAACATACAAAAAGACGAGAATCTGCGGAATCTTTTTTTATGTTCCATTGAAAACGGTCCTCAACGCTCTTCCTTTGTCACGGCCGGAGGCGCCGGCAGTCTGCGCCAATCCGTCCCAAACCTACAAACTAAGACTTATGGAACAGCTCAACCGAATCGAAATCAGGGGCAACGTAGGAGCCGTGCGACTCCAGGTTGTCGGCAATTCCCGCGTGGCCAAGATATCAGTTGCCACCAACTATGTTTACAAAGGCCGTGACGGCGAGCCCGTCATCGAGACCACCTGGCACTACGTCAGCGCCTGGGAGGGCAAGAACATGCCCGACCTGTCCACCATACACAAGGGAGACAAGATCAGCGTTATCGGCCGGCTTAGGAGCCAGCGCTATACAGCCGATGACGGAACGGAGAGGACCGCCTATGATGTGCTGGCCTCCAAGGTCACGATCATAGAGACCGACGATTTCCTCCAATACGAGTTCTGATGCGCGCGTTCCGGTACATCGCTGCAGCGCTGGCCCTGGCCGCCATCCTTTCCTGCTCGACGCAGTCAAAGCTGCGGAGCCTCAGGAAAGGGGCGGCGGCCGCCTCCCTGGCGCTCGCCCGGGAGGACAAGCTTCCGGAGATCTCCGCAGGAGACCTCCAGGCGCACCGGGACACTCTCAAGGTGCAGGCACCGGACGGGCGCGAGATGATGATCATGCGGGCGGTGCGCAACGAAGAAGGAGAGATGGTGGCCACGGACGTGATCGAGGCCGCCATCGTGACCGCGCGTTTCAGGAACGTAGCAGAGAGGCACGGCAAGGTCGACCTGCGTTTCCTGGTCACGGTACCGAAAGACATGCTGGACAGCCATTGGCAGCTGCGCCTGACACCCGAGATGAACGTCCTGGGAGAGGACATCATGCTGGATCCCGTGCTGATCACCGGCAAGGACTACCGCAGGGCGCAGCTGCGCGGCTATCAGCAGTACGAGCGCTTCCTCCGCTCGATCATCACCGACACCACCCGTTTCATCCGCCAGCACGAGCTGGAAGTGTTCCTTCACAGGAACATCCCCGACCTTTACAACCTCAAGACGGACACCACGTTCGTCTCGGACGAGGCTTTCGCCTCGATCTACGGCGTGACTGAACGGGAGGCAGTAGACCATTATACGCGCATGCTCGCCGCCAGCTACAACCGCCGCAAGATAGAGCGCAAGGACAGGATGTTCAACCGCTATGTCAAGGTTCCCATAGTCACTGAGGGCCTGCGGCTGGATACGGTTTTCGTCAACGCCGGAGGTGATTTCGTCTATGAGTACGTGCAGACGGTCAATACTGCGCCCGCGCTGCGCAGGGTGGACGTACGCCTTTCCGGATCGATCTTCGAGGAGGACCGGGACCTTTATTCCATTCCGGCCGCCGATCCACTGACATTCTACATAAGCTCGCTCAGCACACTAACTCTCGATGAGGAGAGATACCTCACCCAGGTCATCGGCAGGCGCGTTACGGCCAATTCCACATACTGGATAGATTTCGAGTCCGGAAAGTCGGAAATCAACCCCGGCCTGGGCGAGAACGCTGCCGAGATCACAAGGATCAAGCGCCATCTCGGCGACCTTCTGGAAAACAAGGAGTTCGACCTGGACTCGATCATAGTGACCGCTTCCTGCTCGCCCGAGGGTGAATACCGGGTGAACGAAACGCTTTCCGGAAGGAGAAGCACATCGGTTTCGCAGTATTTCGACAGGTATATCCGGCATTACCGCGACTCCCTTGCCGATACAGCCGGACTCTTCTACTCCCTCGATCCTTCCTTCGGCCGCGAGTCTGCTCCCGTCAGGAGCATTCCATTCATTTCCAGGAACATACCGGAGAACTGGGATATGCTCAGAGACCTGGTCCGCACCGATACGGAACTCGATGAGGCAGACCGTGAGGACTTCCTCCAGAAGATGGAGGTCCGGGATCCGGATGCACGGGAAAGAGGCCTGACGGCAGCGGCCTATTATCCCCGCATGCGCACCGTGCTATACCCCAGGCTCAGAACAGTACGTTTCGACTTCCACCTCCACAGGAAAGGCATGGTGAAGGATACCGTGTATACCACAGTGCTGGATACTGTGTACATGCGCGGCCTCCAGGCCATCAAGGACAGGGATTACCGCACCGCGGTCACGCTGCTCAGGCCTTACGACGACTACAATGCAGCCGTGGCATTCTGCTGCATGGATTACAACGAGAGCGCGCTGGCCATACTCGACCGACTGGAGAAGACACCGGCCGTGAACTACCTGCTGGCAATCGTGCATTCGCGCAAGGGAGAGGACCAGGACGCGGTCCAGCACTACCTGGACGCCTGCGGCCAGGACCCCTCATATGTGCACAGGGGCAACCTCGACCCTGAGATCAGCGGCCTCATCGACAGATACAACCTGAACATGGATCTATAACCACACTCAAACAACAAAAACATGAAAAACATTTTCTCAATCATCGCATCCGCCGCACTGGCGGTATGCCTCGCCGGATGCAACGGCATCCCCGCTGCGGACAACCCTTCGGAGAACCTCGTACATACAAGGGTATCCATCGGCGGGACTCCCCTCACAAGGGCTACCGGCGTCACATCGGGACAGGAAAACAACATCGCCAACCTCCAGGTATTCGTTTTCGATGAAAGCGGAGCGAGGGAGTATTATGTGAACGCCGGCGAAAGCACGACCACCGACATAGTCACGAAAGAAGGCAAGAAGACCGTCATGGCCGTGGTCAACGCCCCGGACATGGAGAGCATCGGATCGCGCAACAGTCTGCTTACCACCACTTCCCTGCTGTCCGACAACTCACTCGGGTCTATGGTCATGACAGGAGAGGTGGAGGCCGTCCTCCAGGACGGCGGACGCATCACCATACCTGTCACGCGTATCATCTCGAAGGTAATGATCAAGAAGATCACGAACAGTTTCTCTTCGTCTGCCAACGCTTCCAAGGTATTCCAGGTCAAGTCCATATACCTCATCAATGTCGCTGGAGACAACACCTATGCGGCTTCCTCGGAGCCCAAAATATGGTATAACAAGCTTGCGAACGGAGTGAACGATCCGGGATGCAGGTCCTTCTCCCTGCTTTCCGATCCTGTCAACGAAAACATCGCTAACAAGTCTTCATACACCAAGGAACACAGTTTCTACTGCTACCCCAACCTCATCAGCGCCGAGTCCTTCGACTCCACATGGTCACCGCGCCATACAATGCTGGTCGTGGATGCGCTTCTCGGAGGGGTCCAGACATACTACCCCATCGAGCTCCCCGTCATCGGACGAAACAAATGCATCATCATAGAGGAGCTCATCATCACCAAGAAAGGATCTGACTATCCCTACATTCCGGTGACGGACGGAAGCTGCGACGTGAGCGTCGAAGTGGTTCCATGGGACGAACTCCCGCCATATACCGAGACCATCTGAAACCAAGTGCACGGGACATGAAAGCGACCAGACTCTTCCTCACGGCGCTGCTTATGGCAGCCTTGTCCTCCTCCTGTTCGGTCAAGGAGGACAGGGATCCCTGCCCGTGCGTGCTGGACATATTCCTGGAAGACAGCGGCGACCATGCGGACAGGCTTGCCGTTTCCGCATGGGACGCTACGGGACGGCTGTTCCTGGACCGCATCGACACGGACAAGTATCCGGACATCTATCAGAAGAAGGTCCCGAAGGGATTTCTAAACGTATGCGCTTATGGAGGCGTGCAGAACATGGCCCTCAAGAGCGAAAAGCTCATCATTCCCGAGGGCTTCCAGTGCGACCCGATATGGGCGTACAAGGGCGATACCGTAGATGCGACCGGAGAGACGGCCGAGGACCATGTCACCCTGCACAAGCAGTACGCCGTCATCCATATAAGGCTTGATTCGCTCGGGCGGGATACCGGCGGAGCCATCCTGAGGGCCGTAGGCACGGCCAACGGTTTCGATATTTCTACGCTGAAGCCGGTCAAGGGACCGTTCCACAGCTTCACCTCAATGGACGAGGAGATGCACCACACCGTCAGCGTCCCGAGACAGTTCGACGGATCGCTCGAGCTGGAAGTGTACCTCGAAGGGGTACTGTCCCGCGTCGTACTGCTCGGAGAGCTCATATTGAACGCGGGATACTCCTGGGAGCGGGAGGACCTTGAGGACATATACATCTCCCTCGGTCTGTTCTCGTCCGGCCGGATCACCATAAGCGTCAACGGCTGGGACACCGAAGCCATCACATTCAAATACTGAAAACATGCATTCATTATCCAAGAAAATGCTGGCTGCCGCCGGGCTTGCCGCCATTGCGGTATCCATGCTTTCCTGCAACGGCTACACAAATGAGGTCGAATCCGAAAAGACGATGGATGTTACCTTCCATGTCGTCGCAGAAGGATTCGCCGGCACCCGGTCATCCTTCACCTGGGGAGACAGCGAGATCCGCGACATCCAGATAGTCGTCACCGAGGAGGACGGGAGCGTCTTCGAGGTACTGTATTCCGATTCGCCTTCCAATCTGAGTTTTACCGGAGTCGTGGGCAGGCGTTATCGTATCTGGGCCGCGGCGAACCTCGGCGGAAAGGTAGAAGTACGCAAGCTGCAGGATTTCACCACCGGCACCCGCAGTATCACCAAAGCCGGGATTGCCGCATCCGGCATCCCGATGTTCAACGGCCCCGACGGCCAGGAGATACTGCTGGCGGGCAATTCCGGGCCGGTGACGGTAAGGCTGACCAGGATGCTGGCCAGGGTTGACCTTAATGTCGACACCAGGCTGCTGGATACGGGAAGCCTGTTCAGCGTACGGGACGTCAGGATATTCAACGCCATCAACACTTACTCCCCTTTCACATCTTCGGCAAGGCAGGAGCACACCGGCAGGATCGAATATAACTTCGACAATGCATCCTCATCCGATATATCCAGCCTCAACAGGGGCGGGACCATTTCGCTGTATGCTTTCGAAAACATGCAGGGGACGCTCCTGCCTGGCAACACCGATCCCTGGAAAAAAGTGCCGGCATCCATCGGAAATGCCGGCGATTACTGCACATACCTGGAAGTGGACTGTACATACGGATATTCCGACAATGATGTCACTTACCGCATGTATCTGGGCAAGGATGCGACGACCAATTTCGATGTTGAGCGCAATACCGTCTACCGCGTAACGCTGATGCCGACGGAAACGGAGATCCGCGGAGAGCGCGGCTCCTGGAAGGTGGAAGCCGAGCCATGGGATGAAGTCGTCAATGTCGAGCTCATACTCGACCCGTCAGAGCTCGAACTTAAGGTCGGTGGTGATTTCTCCAGGATCTACAGCTATTTCCTCGTCACCTATGAGGACGGCAGCACATATCAGGAAAGCGCCTGGGCATACTGGACATCCGGGAAGGATGCCCTGTCATATATAGAGACGGCCAGCTGGACGCCCCTGAACACCAATGCCCTTCTCAACCAGATGGTGGTCAAGGGTATAGCCGACGGGTGTGCAACCATCACGGCCACTGCATATTACGTAATAGAGGGCGCCTACTCGCCAATCAAGGCCTCCTGCGAGGTCACCGTGACGCATGACCCTGTCCACTCGCAGGAGTCCGAATTCGAGATCGTCATAGAGCCGTGGTCAGCTACAATTAATGAAGACCAGGAAGCGCGTTTCACGGCCACCCTTATCGAAAGGGTATATGAGACCATAGATGGCGAACGTACAGGTACGGATCCCATCCATATCTATTCCACGGATGTCACGGAGACTGCTGTCTGGACAGTGACAAGCGGTGGTGAGTTTGTTACCAAACAAGGAGACGGTGTCTTCAGTTGGGCGTCAGGCCCCGGTTCGGCAACGGTTTCGGTATCCTTTGATGGATATACTGCCACGGCTGAGATCGTCACCATGGAGCCTGCGGCACCCGTTCCGGAGCCCACACTGACCGCCGACGTAACCGATCTGGACACCTGGGGAGGAAATGAATACCAGATAAAGCTGATATATGACGACGGACTTGGAAGCATCACAGATGTAACATCAAACGCCTCATGCGCAATAAGATTCACAGGAGGTATCCCAAATTATCTCCTCTATTGGGACGGATCTGCACTGGTCGCGGAAGACTGGTGGGGCCGGTCAGGAAACTGGGTGACAGCAAGTCCGACATATACCCTGACACTTTCCTATAAAGGCCTGTCCGTGGAGATTAGCGGCACCATGCACGGCTACACCCACGCGACCATTATCCCGGAGAAGCCTGTATGGTACTATTCCGAGATTGAGGACAACGGCTGGTCGGGCCCGGCCGCCGTCGCTACACTCTTCGGGTCGGAGACCACGGAGGTATGGACCTGCGACACGCAGGTCTTAAACAGGAACAGGTATACCTTGAGTAATGGGTATCTGGGACTCGGAAGCAGCATCCCGTTCCGGGCTTACTTCATCGATCCGTCCAACGGATACACCCGGGAAGGCGATTCAAGCTTTGATATTGAGACAAATGTCAAGACTCTGCAGGTGAGCATTTACCCGGAATTCGCGCAATACGCCGAGGTTGTGGGTTTGGTGGAGTCCACTGTCTCTAGCGGATCTTTCCTTGGAAGCGCAGGTGTCAGGAACATAGAGGACGGCATCCCTTCATTCATCATCAACATCAATCAGGACATCTGGTACGAAGACTACAAAGGTGACGCCCATCAGTTGACCTTCCCCAACGGGTCGGCGCCCTCATCAGAGGTCATCAGCATTTCCGGAGGATGGAGCCTGAAGAGCGACTGGACCGACACGATCTATGAAGGCGAACTCCGTACCATAGAGATCAACGTCAATGGCTTCTCCGCCTCATGGCAATGGGGCCATATCGGAAGTCATTGACGCTCATAGAATTGCTTGAAGGCGGGACCGTCGTGAGACGCTCCCGCCTTTTTATTCGAAGGTGTCGTCAGATACTCTTCAGAAGACAAGCTTCACTATGAAAACCTGGCGTCCTTCCACCATTCCTTCGACATAGAACACGCGGTTTTCCTCCGTCGCCTGCTCTGCGGTCCAGAGCTCCACGACATCGTCGAGGCGGGTCTCGCGGTTGAAGTTGATGGCCAGTTCATGGATAGGATGGGAGAAGACGAAGTCCTGGTCGATGCTGTCAAGGGCCCAGACGACGTACTTAACGTTGTTGGTATGGCCGTTGAAATCGGTGTCGGAATACTTGACGACGTGCGTCCTGGCCATGGTCTTCTCAAATCCGGACGGG
>JAFYZE010000050.1 GCA_017548805.1 Bacteroidales bacterium | reverse complement strand
TTTCCCATAACCAAGCCATCAAAGGTCCCGGAAGCGCTGCAATGAGAGCCGGGAGCCATACATTCATGAATGCGGGGCTGATCACCCGCCGTCCGCGGAACATGGCCCTGAGGCTGCGCCTGGCGAGCCAGCGCGGAGTGCGGATGAGACCGACACGGAGCCCTGCCTTCATCCATTTAGAATCCAGTTTATACAACGGCGTTGCAATGGCCGCCGGGCAGACGGTCGTCATATTCACGCCGTAAGGCTTCAATTCATAGGAGAGGGAGCGTCCGAAACTGCGCAGGTACGCCTTGGATGCAGAATAGACCGTAATGCCCGGTACAGGCAGCTTTGCCACCATTGAAGAGACATTGAGGATGTACCCGCTCCCACGCTCCTTCATGGCGTTGCCGAAGAGAAGGCACATCCTGGTGACGGTATTGACATGGAGGTCAAGCATGGCCTGCACCCGGTCCAGGTCACCGGCATTCAATTCCTTGAAGAAGAACATCCCGGCATCATTGACGAGGACGTCCGGAAGCATCCCTTCCGAAGTGCAGCGCGAGAAGAGCTCGTCGGCCGCCTTCGGCTGCGCAAGGTCCTGGAACAGAGTCCTTACCTGTACGGGGAACTCGGCAGATAGAGCCGCCGAGGCTGACTCCAGCTGGTCCTCGCGATTGCTGACAAGCAGCAGGTCATACCCGCGGGCTGCAAGCCCTCGGGCGAATTCAAGCCCCATCCCGGAGCTGCCTCCAGTGATCAGTGCGACCATCTCCTCTCCGCCTTGTCGACTTCCTTGCGCAGGGCGGGCGGAAGCTCGCCGGCGCAATGGTTACATTTCATTTCCAGGGTATACATCCTGCCGATACAATAGTTGGAATGACGGCATTCGCTGCGCTCGACTTCGCCGCTCCGCAGCTTGTTCACGAAATCGGTATCGTGGATGAGGGCCCTGGCCATCTGCACCGCAGCGAATCCTGAGCCGAGCACTTTCTCGATGGATTCGCGCGACACCATGCCTCCGACATAGACCAGAGGCAGCTTGAGTGCATTGCGGAACTCCATGGCATCTTCCAGGAAATAAGCGTCCTTGTACGGCACGGTCGGGATGATCGTATGCCCGAACAGGCGCACCATAGCCTTGAGCCACCAGAATTTGCGCATGTCCATGTAATGCGCCAAGGTGCGGATGGGCATCGCCCCGCGCATCACCTGCATGGGGGCCTTGCTCACAAATCCTGCGGAGAGCACGATGGCATGGACGCCGAGCCTTTCGAGCTCGCGGGCGACCTCCAGGCACTCCGCGTGCTGCATTCCGCGGCGGAAGCCGTCGTGCATGTTCATCTTGACCAGCACGCCCATGTCGTCCCCGGCCTCCTTCATAACGCGCTGTATGACCATGCGCATCAGCCTCATGCGGTTCTCGAGCGAGCCGCCGAATCGATCATGCCTGTGGTTGGTGTAAGGCGAAAGGAACTGGCTGATAAGATATCCGTGGCCGGCATGGATCTCGACGCAGTCGAAGCCGGCCTGCCGGGCAAGGCAGACAGCCCTGCCGAAATCGTCCACCAGCGCATCAATCTCGTCCTCGCGCAGCGCACGCGCGAATGTCGGGGAATAGAGGTTGAAACCTCCCGATGCCCCGACGGGCATGCACCCGCAGGTGGACCTGTGCGTCATGTTACCGCAGTGCCCGAGCTGGATGGACGCCTTCGCCCCCTGGGCGTGGATGGCGTCGGTGATCTCCCGCAGCTCGGGCACGATCTCCTCGCGCATCCACAGCTGGCCGTCGAACGACAGGCCGCTTTGGTTCACGGAGGCATATGTCAGCGTGGTCATCCCCACCCCTCCCCTGGCAACGGCAACATGATAGTCCATCAGGTCCTTCGAGGGCCTGTTGCCATAGGCCATGTTCTCGAAGGCAGCCGACCGGATGATGCGGTTGCGCAGGGTGACAGGGCCGATTTTGACAGGAGTAAAGATATCTGATTCAACGGTTTGCATCTTCATCAGAAAATAAATGGAAGGATCCGTTTCGTCTTGTCAGGATCGAACTCACCGGGGAAATCGCGCGCATACATGTCATGGATGCGCGCGGCACGGGGAGCCAGGTTGGCGAAGGTCCAGAGCGCGAAGACCGCACCGGACCAGGACCATGTAAGGATGGCGAAGCCCGTCCATTCGACGAATTCACCGAAATAATTGGCGCTCGTCACATACTTGAACATCCCGCCTTTCGGGAGGTAGTGCGCCGTGTCCCCGGGCTTGCGCAAATGCCTGATGATGGAGTCCGAACGGATGTTCACAGCCATACCGAAGAAGAATATCGCGGTGCCGACGATGAACGGAAGGCTCCATATCCATCCTGCGGGATAATAGTCAGCCGGGGACAGATAGAATATCCATCCGCCTTGCATGAAGGCGTTGAGAGTGTTGAACACCGCCCCCATCAATATGATGCTGAGAGGCATGGTCCCGTTGCCCCGTATCTGCAGCGGGAAAATGAACGAGCGGTGGAAATAATGCAGCTCGAAAAGCAGCAGGAATACCAGCCGCACCGGATCAGCCCGCCGGTCGGAAAGCCACCACAGCAGGAGCATGGCCACGAAGACCGGGGCCTCCATGAGCATCCAGCCGAGACGGTTGCCCATTCCGGGCCCCCATTTCGGCTGGTAGAACTTCCCGTAGCCGGCGTCGACGAAGAAGAGGCTGACGAACACCACGATGGCGATCACCGCCATCACTATCAGGAAAACCTGGAATGCATGCAGTGAGACCACGCCGCCCTACCAGTTCTTCCTGTCGAAGGTCCACTCGGGATAGAGGGTCTTCTCGTAATCGTCGTTCATGAAAAGCGCCGAGTCGGCCGTCTTGCCCTTGAGCTGCCAGTTGAGCCACATGCGGGCCACGACGGCGAATGCTCCGGCGTTCTTCTCGTAATAAGTACCGTGATGGCCGTCGAGGGTGGATATCTTCACCACCGGGATGTCATCCGCAATCCTGCCCCAGTCGCCGTTGGCATTCTCGAAAGCAACGTCGGCAGTACCTCCGTTGATGTAGAGCATGGGGGTATGGAGGTTGGCGAGGGAGCCCTTGGAAGCTCCACTCATGGACATTTCGCCTATGCCGGAGTTGAATATCATGCAGGTCTTGATCCTGGGGTCATGGGCGACCGCCAGCACCTGGGCACCGCCGCAGGACTGTCCCATCGCAGCAACCTTCTCGAGGTCGATCAGATGGTAATACTCGCTCTCGGGATCGGCGTTCTGGTCAGTAAGCCAGTCCAATGCCTCAAGAAGCTGCCTTGCATATGTGCGGAAAGGAGCCGGGGCGGGTTCGGCGTTCTTCTTGTTCCTGTTCTTCTTGGCAGCGGCGGCAGCAGCCTTCTGCGCGGCTTCGCGCTCGGCGGCCTGTGCCGCAAGCTCGGCCTCGGTATAAGGCGTCAGCCTCTCGCCATTGCCCATGATGGCAATGGGCTTGGTCTCGGGATACCAGCCCCTCACGACACCCTTCCACTGATTATAGAAACGGTCATCCGGCATGTCTTCGTAAGGTCCGATGGCAAGGATGATGTAGCCGTACGAAGCGACCTCGCTCAACAGGCGGCTCATCTCGAGGCTGTTATTGGCGCAGGCGCCGTTGGCATAGAGCAGCACGGGAATCTTCCCGTTGGCTGCGACATAGCCCTTGATATCCAGAGGACGGTAAATCATGTGGGTGGGAAGGCTGGCGTCGCCTATGGCGGCGGATTTGTATTCACCTGTTCCACCATTCTCAATGATCTGCATCTGGTCAGTCTGGGCCGAGCAGAGAGCGCAGGCGGCCGCAAAAGCGACGGCAAGCGCAAGTAGTTTCCTTGTAATCATGCTATCAATTGTTTGGTTATCAAATCTATAGTACCTTTATCTCAGCAGAGGCGACGGCGAAAGGACCCGGAAGGACCTCGGACCCCCTGCGCCTGCCATTGTAGTCGACATCGAAAGTGATGGGGCTGCCGTCAGGGTTCTCGAACGCCTGGTCAGGCTGGAAGGCCTTGCCGAGGCGAGCGGTATCCACGAGCTCTCCCCTGAAGGATGCGAGGGCATCGAACAAGTCGGTCTCAAGGAAATAGCCGCCGTCCTTTTCGACGAGTTCAATCTTCACCTGCCTGTCGCTGACGAGCTTGACGGGCTCCTTTTCCCAAGCCCTCGCTCCGCCGAGATAGGCGTTGCCCGAAGCCCACACCGGCAGATGGTTGAAGTGCGGTTCCATGCATACGTACATGTTGGCGGGCGCCTCCATGTGGAACTGCTTTATCCATTCATCATACGTCGGATAGCCATCGAATACGTAGGTTCCTGCCCGGAGGTTGATGCTCTGCTGCTCCCCTCCGAGGTCTCCGGACGAATGCGCATCTTCGGCGGGATAGTGCTGGATGAAGATATTGTTGTAGAAACGGTCGTCGCCGTGAAGGATGATCATAAAGCCCATGACCTCCGTACGGTGCGGGATATGGTAAGGAGTATAGCGCTCCTCTTTGTTGCCCTTGACATAAAAAGCCGTGCCGGAACCCACGTCGGCTATGGAGCCGAGGCAGAGGTTGTGGACGAAAGCCACACCCTCGGTAGGCATGCGGATGGCGCACTTGGAGAGGAGTATATTGTTGTCGATAAGGGTCGGGCCGTGGGCCACCTCCACGAAGATGTCCTGGTTGGCCATCATGCTGCTGGCTTCTGGGCATGAATCGGGAATATGGTTGTCATGCAGCAGGTTGCCCGTAATGCGTGTGCCCTGGGCCTCCCAGTCGCACCATATGCCCATGGTGCAATGATGGATGTGGTTGCGGCGGAAAGTCACGTCGATGGCCGCATGAAGCTTGATGCCGGCTATCTCGGCTCCGCCGAGCTCCTGCATGTTGTTGATGTTGTGGATATGGTTGTCCTCGATGGTGCTGAACACGCAGCCCATGCGGCCGACGATGCCGGTCTGCTCGCAGTGGTGGATGTGGCAGCGGCGGACAATATGGTGGCCGATGTTCTCCTTGAGCCACCCGTGATACTGGCCGCGGCATACGGCGTCTCGTTCCATCTGGGTGGGACTCTTGACATATTTGTTGGTAAAGAAATGCTCGTTCTCGGGGTCGAGATACTTGCCGAGCGAGATGCCGCAGCACTTGCTGTCGGATATCTCGCAGTCCTCAATGATCCATCCCTTGGACCAGTGGGGACCGACCATACCGTCCTGGAACGCCGCGGGCGGGGCCCAGGTCGTGGCTGCCTTGTCCACCTTGAAACCGCTGAAAGTGATGTATCCTACACCTGTCTTGGAAGGGAAGAAACAGCGGCGGCGGACATTGATGTCCACCAGCTCCACATTGGGATCCTTTCCCTGGAAATTGGCGTATATGACCGTGCTGTCACCATCCTGCTCGGTGTACCACCTGTAGATGGTCTGCTCCGGCTCCCATGAAGGCTTGAAGACCTTGCCTGCCAGGCACTCTTCCAGCGTATCCGCTTCGTAGAGCTGCCTGCCGTTGAGATAGACTGCGCCGGTATGCTTGGTGGGAGGGGCGAAATACCAGTCTCCCCCGACGAAGGTCGTATAGGGATTGTAGTCTCCGAAGACCTTGTTGTCCACGCGGCATAACCAGACATTGTCCCGGAAATGCTTCCAGTCCTTGACAGTCTCGGCGCCGGTGATCTCCGCCCCGAGGGGCTCCGCGCTGCGGTATGTGATGCGCGCATCTTCGGTTCCGGCGTTCCTGGGATCCACGTACTCGCGGTAGATACCGGGAGCCACGAGCACCTCGTCGCCCGGAAGGGCGACCTGTGCGGCGTCATTGATATGCAGGAAAGGATGCTTGGCGGATCCGTCTCCTCCTGCGGGAGCGTTGATGTCAACGTAGATGGTCTTTGCCTGCCTTCCGCAGGCCGATGGGCAAGAAGTCATAGTGATGTGGTTTTGCTCAAATATAGTCATTCCATCCCATAATTTCAAAAATAGGGCTTTTGTTTTGGGATAGATTTCCTAACTTTACACAGACAATGACACTAAGGCTATGAAACTCCTTATGAAAAACACCCTATTCTTCAATTATTTCGTGATGGCTGCCCTCGGAGCCGTTCTCCTTTCCTGCTCGGCACCTGTCCAGAAAGTGGACAAATATGCCATCGACTGCACCGCCCTGCGCGGCTTCAACTACACCCCCGCCACGGTGGCTGAGCCCCGCCACCATGTCGATACTTGGGTGAAATATGACGAATCGGTCGTCGATTTCGACCTCGACCTCGCCCAGGGCCTCAAGCTCAACATGGCCCGTGTTTTCGTTCCTTACCAGTGTTTCACTGAACTCGGCGACACCCTGACGGACAGGCTCAGGGATTTCGCGAGGCGCTGCGACGCCCGCGGCATCGGCTTCGTGCCCGTAGTCGGCAGCGGCAGGTGGACGCGTGATTCCACGCTCCTGCCCCAGGCCGACGAGTGGGTTGAATTCCTCGTGGCTGCGCTCAAGGACGAACCCAACCTGATGATGTGGGACCTGATGAACGAGCCCGACCTCAACAGGAGGATGAAGGAATCCAACTTCGAGAACTGCAAGCTCATGTACAGGCTGTTCAAGGAAAAGGACCCCGACACTCCCCTGACGATCGGCATGGAGAAGGTCTCCTGCATGATCGAGATGGCGGACTATGCCGACATCCTGCAGTTCCACAACTATTCCGAAACAAGGGATATGATCCGCGACACCATCGCCAAGGCCAAGTCCTTTGCCGCCAGCGTCGGCAAGCAGGTGTTCAACGGTGAGATGGGCTGCATCGCCCGCGCCAATCCCTATGACGTGACCCT
>JAFYZE010000049.1 GCA_017548805.1 Bacteroidales bacterium | reverse complement strand
TGCCTCGCCCTCCTCGTATGCCATCTTGTTGACGGCGTTAAGGTAAGCCATAAGGCTGGAACCGACGATGTCGCGGGAAATACCCCTGCCGGAATAGACCTTGCCGTCGAATCTCAAGCGGACGACGGCCTCGCCCATGGCCTCGCGGCCTTCGGCGACGGAACGGATCTGGAAATCGTCCAGCTCGTACTGACGACCGACGACCTTGTCGACGGCCTGGAAGGCCGCGTCCACGGGACCATCGCCGACACAGACGCTCTCAAGCACGCCTTCACCCTTGCGGAGACGCAGGTGGCAGGTGGCGGAGATGATATTGCCGGAGTTGATGACATAGCTTTCCAGCTTGTAGGTTGGCGGGACCTGATAGGCGACGGAAGCGACGATGGCGTCAAGCTCCTTGGCCTCCACGACCTCGCTCTTTGCCGCCAGGCGCACGAAAGTCTCGTACACGCGGTCGGCATCCTCGCCGCTGAGGTCATATCCGAGCTTGGACACTACCTTGAGCACGGCGTCACGATCATCATGGGAGGTCAGGGTAAGGGCGTCCCTGTCAATGTCGGGGCCCTCTACGGGCTTGAAAGACTTGGCGGGCTTGGCCTCGCAAAGTAGCCTGATGCGGCCGACGGTACGCTCAAGATCGATGACGCGGACGCCGCTGCGGGCCTTGCACAGGTCGGACTTGGCGTCCAGGATCTTGACGAAACGCTTGAGCGACACCGTGGTATTGCCGTAAGGAGTGGTCTTGATCTCATCAGCTCCCGCCCTCACCGCAGCGATGGCGCAGGAATCTGCCTGGAACATGAGGTTGGAACACAGGACGCCAAGACGTACTCCCTCCGGGAGCATGCTGCGCACCCACGCCACGCTGGCATGGAACTCGTCGGGCAGGAGATTTCCGGCGGCGTCACAAACGGTGACGACTTTAGCCCCGGCCGCCACTGCGGCGGCGACGGCCTCGCTGAGGAACTCGCTGTCGCTGCGGCTGGAATCCTCCGCCACGAACTCCACCTCCGGACACAGTTCCGAACAGGCGGACACCATGCGGCCGATAAGGGCGAGGGCGTCAGCCGGTTTCAGGTGGCACAGATACTCCATCTGCACCGCGCTGACGGGGACGCACACCTGAAGGCGCGGATGCACGGCATCGCGCAGGGCGTTCCACGTCTCCTGTACGCTCTCCGGCGACATGATGTCGACGGGAACGGCCAGGACGCTGTCCTTTATGGCGGATGCAAGGGACTTCACGAGAAGGCTGTCGGACCGGCCGTTCCTGATGGGAGCGGTTTCGATGACGGACACCCCGAGCTTGTCGAGAAGCTTCGCGAGCTCGATTTTCTGGCGGAAGGAAAGCGACTCACCAGGCAGACCGACGGTCTGCTTCATGGTAACGTCGCTGACATAGATCATACGTTCCATAACACTACTCACACTAACCTTATGTTCTAACCAACAGCCCGTGCGCGCGTTGCGCAAAGGGGCATTTCTCACAAATTTAGGTTTTTATCCCCGAAAATCCTATTTTTGCGGAAACTTTTATCAATTTCGATATGTGGCAGAGAATGCAAACCCTATATTTGGCGCTGGCCACCGGCCTGATGGCCGCAATGCTGTTCAGCCTTAAGGCTGTCGTGCCCGGCGCTGACGGGACCTTCGTACAGGAGATCAGGTATACCGCCTATGTCCCGTACCTCATACTCCTGATCGTCATCGTACTCCTGGACTTCCTGGCCTTGACCGCATTCCGCTTCCGCGTGTTCCAGATGCGGACCGCAGTGCTCGCTGCAATCATTACCCTGGCCCTCCAGGCCTGGATCGCCGTCGACTATTTCACGGCCGACGATTCTCTTGTATTCCGCCTGACGGCGGTCTTCCCCATCGTCGCATTCATCTTCAACCTCCTGGCAGCCAGGGGCATAGCATCGGACATCATGGTGGCTGAGAGCGTCAACCACCTGCGTACCAAGAAGAAGAATCGCAAATAGCCCCGCTATCTCTTTATCCGCAGGACGCGGTAGGAGTGGGGCTTGAGTGTGACCTCGAAGGAAGACTGGCTGGAGCCGGTGGCGCCGCGGCGGCCCATGACTGGCCTGACGCGCCCCTGCAGCTCCGTCCCGGCCAGCAGGTCGGTCAATCCATTCACTGCACCTGTCGACACGATGTCGACATCCACCGGCTCGTCGAGGAATGACTCGACGATAAATGTATCGTTGTCATAGACGAACATGCTGACATATGCAGGACCTTCCAGATATACGGGCATGGTCCTGGCGCTGGCGGTCTGGCGGATTATGTTCAGGGCAGACGCAGGGAAACGGTAAAGGTCAGAGAAATTGTCCGGAACCACGAGCACATAGAGATTGGCGTTTCCGTACAAGCCCCTGTGCAGGACGGGCCATCCGAGTCCGCCGTCCATACCCGAAATCATCTCCCAGGAATCGTTGGTCTTGTATCCTATCTGCTGCATCAGGATGGGCTTTTCGGTTTCCGTCATTCCGGCCCAGCCCGCCTTGATGGACGTGGCCAGCGCCTTGCGGTCGGTGTACTCGATATCGACGATATTGCGGATGCCGCGGTCCTGGAGAACCCTCAGGAGCCCTGAGGTTATGAGGACGTCCTTGCCGGCCCGCAGCTGCTTCTCGATCTTCGCGACGATGTCCGGATCGAACGCTGCCTGCTCGGTGAGGATCATGAAGTTATCCTCCTCCGGGAAATACGGGACCATCTCAATCGGAAGTCCTATCATGCCGAAATAGTTCTGGAGGAACTCCTCACCTGTGGACTGGTAGGGCTTGTAGCTCTTGATACCTACGGGATTGCCGAGAAAACCGATGGTCTTGTCCACGGTCTCAAGGGTGTATCCGGCGGCACGGGCGACGGTCATGGGGATGCCCTTGGCGGACTTTTCGTTGTACTTCACCATGTCGTCGAAACTGAAACTGGTGCCCTGGTCCTGCCAGGGAGCGCGGTAACGCTCATTGACGGGATTGAGGCACTGGCGGTAGTCGAAAAGCGTCATCTCCGGGGCTTTGGCGAAAAGTGTGAGCCACAGCTGCTCGCTGTAGCGGTCGATGTAGCGCATGCCGCCCGTGTCGACCCATCCACCGCCGTTATGGCCGGGATTGAGGTTGTCGAAATACCTCCAGATATTGTATCCGAGATAGGGCTGGAGATGCTGGTCGCTGCTGACCGCATCGCGGGTCTCAGTACCCGTATAGATGCCGTCGAAATGCTTCGGACCGTAGTCAAGGTCAAAGCCCAGAGCCGGGAAATGGTCGTACCAGTTGGGATATTTGATGACCACCTTGCACTTGGGATTGACGGCATGGGCAGGGCCGAGGACGACATTCTGGGCCGCATCCTGCATCAACTCCAGGCGGTATTCCGTCCAGCTTCTGTCCCCCTTGGCTTCGATACAGTATTCGCACTTGCAGTCATGGAAAAAGAAGTCGTCGAGTATGACCTCGTCGAAGAGGCTCGCCGTGTACTCGGCGATCTCCTTTGCCTTCGCGCGCTCGACGGGGTCGCTGTAGCAGTATGTCTCGAACGAATTGGCTTCGCTGATGGTATAAGTGATGCCGCCGGCGACCTCAAGTCCCTTCTGCTTGAAGAACTTGATGGCCTTCTCCATGGTGGGGCGGTCGACTATGAGCTGGTCGCGGTGGGTCTCGAGATAGATCTTGTCCACCTTCATCTGGGAGGAAATGACGTTCCAGGTGGAGTCCAGCCAGTGCTGGTCCGCCATTCTCTGTACCTCGTACGCACGGGTGTAGATGGAAACCTTGAAGTTCTGGTAGTTGGGACGGGCCATTGCGGCCACGGACGCAGCCAGCAATGCCACGGCTGCGATAAGTCTGGTAAAGTATTTCATGTCCGGTGCAGTTAGCACCGCAAATATACGTTTTTATTGGAACTTCCGGAAGCCTATGCAGGCATTATGTCCGCCGAAACCGAAAGAGTTGGAGAATCCGAGGGTGAGACCGGCCTTGACGGCCTTGTTGGGCGTATAATCGAGGTCGCACTCGGGATCGGGGCAGTCGAGATGGATGGTCGGAGGGATGATGCTCTCCTTGAGCGCAAGGACGGTGGCAATGGCCTCCACCGCTCCGGTAGCACCGAACATGTGGCCGTGCATCGACTTGGTCGAGCTGATGTGGCACTTGTAAGCGAAATCGCTAAAGGCGATCTTTATGGCATTGGTCTCGGCCACGTCATTGAGTTTGGTGCCGGTGCCGTGGGCGTTGATATAGACGGTATCCTTGGCAGGGTCGAAGCCCGACTCGCGGATTGCAATCGAGATGCTCTCCGCCTGCGTGCTGCCGTCCGGGCGCGGCGCAGTCATGTGATATGCATCGCATGTGCTGCCGTAGGCGACCATCTCGGCATAGATTCTGGCGCCGCGCGCCACCGCGTGCTCATATTCCTCAAGGATGAGCACGCCCGCGCCGTCGGCGCTCACGAAACCAGCCCTGTTGGCATTGAACGGCAGGGAGGCATAATTGGGGTCCTC
>JAFYZE010000048.1 GCA_017548805.1 Bacteroidales bacterium | reverse complement strand
CTGGAAACGGGTGCAGCCCGTCGCGAAATAGTCCACGATCTGGCGCGCGGCGGCGAGGCCGGCGTTGACGTTGGCCTCGGCGGTCTGGGCGCCCATCTTCTTGGGCGTTGCGAAGACGCGGAGACCGAACTTCTCACGGAGCTCGGCGTAGTTGTCAGGCATGACGTCGGTGACATAGCGGAGATCCTCACGCTCCTCGAGAGCCTTCATCAGGCCTTCCTCGTCGATAACTTCCTTGCGGGCCGTATTGACGAGCACGCCGCCCTTGGGCATCCTGGTGATGAGGTCGTAGCCGATGGACTTGATGGTGGCGGGAAGCGCCGGGATGTGGATGGACACATAGTTGGAGGTGCTGTAGAGCTCCTCGACGGAATGGACCGGATCGGCTCCGGCGGAAGAGATCTGCTCGTCCGTGAGGAACGGGTCGAGAGCGGATATCTCCATGCCGAGGGCACGGGCCTTCTGGCCGACGAGGCGGCCGACGTTGCCGTAGGCCTGGACGCCGAGGCGCTTGCCGAGAAGTTCGGAGCCGGTCGCGGGGGTGAACTGCGTGCGGGCCATGAATATCATCATGGCGAGCGCCAGTTCGGCGACGGCGTTGGAATTCTGTCCGGGGGTATTCATCACCACCACTCCGTGCGCCGTGGCGGCGGCCAGGTCGACGTTGTCGTAGCCGGCGCCTGCGCGCACGACGATCTTGAGCTTCGGAGCAGCGTCAAGCACTTCGGCGGTAACCTTGTCCGAGCGGATGATCATGGCCTCGGCGTCAGCGACGGCTGCGACGAGGTCTGCCTGGTCGGCGTATTTCTCGAGCAGGGCCACCTCGTGTCCCGCCCCTTCGAGTATTTCCCTGATACCGGCCACTGCGGCAGCGGCGAACGGCTTCTGGGTTGCGAGCAATATCTTCATATCGTAAGTCCTATTTGTGCAGTTTCTCGAAATCCTGCATGCAGGCCACGAGGGCGTCGACGTCCTCCTGGGTGCAGGCGTTGTACAACGATGCGCGGAACCCGCCCACGGAGCGGTGTCCCTTGATGCCTACCATGCCGCGCTCCTTGGCGAAGGCCATGAACTCGTCCTGCAGGTCCTCGTGGCCGGGAGCCATGACGAAGCAGACGTTCATGATGGAACGGTCCTCGACGGCGGCGGTGCCGGTGAACAGGGAGTTGCGGTCGATCTCAGCGTAGAGCGTGGAGGCCTTGCGGTTGTTGATGCGGTTCATCTCCTCGACGCCGCCGATGCCCTTGAGCCACTTGAGGGTCTCGTTCATCACGAAGATGGAGAACACCGGAGGAGTGTTGAACATGGACTCCTTCTCGATGTGGGTGCGGTAGTCGAGCATGGTGGGGAGATAACGCGAGACCTTGCCAAGCGCATCCTTGCGGATGATGGCGAAGATGACACCGGCAGGGCCGGCGTTCTTCTGGGCGCCGCCGTAGATGAGAGCATACTTGGAGACGTCAACGGGACGGCTGAGGATGTCGGACGACATGTCGGCGATGAGCGGTACGGGGCAGTCGATATCTTCCTTGATCTCGGTTCCGTAGATGGTATTGTTGGTCGTGATGTGGAAATAGTCTATGTCGGTAGGGATCTCGTATCCCTTGGGGATGTAGGAGTAGTTCTTGTCCTTCGAGCATGCGAGGGCGTAGGCCTCGCCGATGCCCTGGGCCTCCTTGAGGGCCTTGTGGGCCCATACGCCCGTATCGAGATAAGCGGCCTTCTTCTCAAGGAAGTTCATGGCCACGTAGAGGAATTCGAGGCTGGCGCCGCCGCCGAGGAATACGACCTCGTGGGTATCGGGAATATTGAGAAGTTCCTTCCAGAGGGAACGGCACTCGTTCATGGTGGCCTCCCACTCCTTGGTGCGGTGCGAAATGGACAACACGGACACTCCCGTGCCCTTGAAATCTTTCAGTGCTTCGATGGAAGCGTCAATGACCGGCTGGGGAAGTAGACAAGGTCCGGCATTGAAAACATGTACTTTTGCCATAATATGCAATAAACAATTATAAATGAATGTCCTTAAATATAAACAATCCTTTCGGATTTTCAAAAATCTGCTTTCAAATCAATACTTCTTCAACCTCAAGGCCCTCGATGCCGGAGACTCTCTCCAGGAAAGCGGCCTCCTGCGATAGGCGCACCCTGAGCAGCATGCTGCAGCGCTCGGCGAAACTCTGGTCCTTCTGCGGCAGCGACAGGTCCTTGACCACCTTCATCACGGCGTTCATGGACAGGTAGGGAAAGGACAGCCTGTAGTCCTTGCCCGCGATCTTCTCTATCACGCGCGCCTGCGCGAGCGCATCGGCCGTGGAGGTCTTGTACGCGCGGATAAGCCCGGGGATGCCGAGTTTGATGCCGCCGAAGTAACGGATGACGACGACCAGGATATCGCTGAGCCCGGCCGCGTCGATCTGCCCGAGGATGGGACGCCCGGCGGACCCGGAAGGCTCGCCGTCATCATTGGCGCGCCAGCGGGAACCGTCAAGCCCGAGGCGGTAGGCATAGCAATGGTGCCGTGCGTCATGGTACTCCTTTTTCAGGCCTCCTACTATCTTCTTCACCTCCTCCTCAGTCTCAACAGGATAGGCCTGGGCGATGAACCGGCTGCCGTTGTCCTTGAAAAGGCCGTCAGCCCGGCCGGCGATGCTCGCATATGTGTCCTTGATCTGCATCTGGGCAATATCCGTTGCTTTTTCAAATTTAGCTAATTTGAAGTTTATTTGCAACTCCGATGGCGCGAGTGTTGAAATAATTTGTACCTTTGAGTGCCGAAATGCAGAAAAGCGAACGATTATGGTTTATTCCTTCAAGGTGAGCCTTACCGGCATCAAGGGGTTCTACCGCATCTATCATTTGAACGCGGACAACACCCTGTACACCTTCCACAAGCAGATGAGGGCCGACATGGAGTTCCCTCAGGACCAGTTGATCCTATTCAAGGCCTTCGACGCCTCTGGCGCCGTCGTGGCCCGCTACGGTCTCTTCGACCTCGGCAACGGCGCCGTCGACG
>JAFYZE010000047.1 GCA_017548805.1 Bacteroidales bacterium | reverse complement strand
GTGGACCCGATGACAAGGATATTCTTCATTATGTGGTCACTCTTGAAAGCGTTGCAAATTTACTTTGAAATATCGAAAAAATCGTATTTTTGTAAGAGATATTTGCAACGTTTTAAAAAATTCTAATATGTACGGCAATTTTCAGAAATTCCTGAGCGACGAGCTCGCCTCGATCGAGGCGGCCGGTCTGTATAAGAAAGAACGCAACATCGCTTCTGCGCAGTCTGCCGAGATCACCCTCGAGGACGGCTCGAAAGCGCTGAACTTCTGCGCCAACAATTATCTCGGTCTGGCCGACAATCCCAGACTGATAGAGGCGGCCAAGAAGATGATGGACATACGTGGTTACGGAATGTCTTCCGTGCGTTTCATCTGCGGTACACAGGATATGCACAAGAAGCTCGAGAAAGCCATTTCCGAGTATTTCCATACGGAGGATACCATCCTTTACGCTTCGTGCTTCGACGCCAACGGCGGTGTGTTCGAACCGCTTTTCAACGCTGAGGATGCCATTATCTCCGACTCGCTCAACCACGCTTCCATCATCGATGGCGTGCGCTTGTGCAAGGCCGTGCGCTACCGCTATGCCAATGCCGACATGGATGATCTCGAGAATTGCCTGAAGCAGGCCCAGGTTCAGCGCCACCGCATCATCGTGACCGATGGTGTGTTCTCGATGGACGGCAATGTCGCCCCTATGGACAGAATCTGCGATTTGGCAGAAAAGTATGATGCACTGGTAATGGTCGACGAAAGCCATTCCGCCGGCGTGGTCGGCCCTACTGGTCGCGGCGTCGCCGAACAGTTCGGCTGCTACGGCCGCATCGACATCCACACCGGCACGCTCGGCAAGGCTTTCGGCGGCGCCGTCGGCGGCTTCACCACCGGTCGCAAGGAGATCATCGACATGCTCCGCCAGCGTTCGCGCCCGTATCTTTTCTCCAATTCGCTGCCGCCGATGATCGTCGCCGCCGCGCTCGAGACATTCAAGCTCCTGTCAGAGAGCGATGCGCTCCATGACAAATTGCAGGCAAATGTTGATTATTTCCGTGACAGGATGATCGCCGCCGGATTCGACATCAAGCCGACGCAGTCGGCCATCTGCGCCGTCATGCTCTATGACGCGCCGCTCTCACAGAGATTCGCTGCCAAGATGGCGGAAGAGGGGATTTTCGTGACGGGATTCTACTATCCGGTCGTGCCGAAGGGCCAGGCGCGCATCCGCGTGCAACTCTCTGCCGCACATGAGCGTGAACAGCTCGACCGCGCCGTCGCAGCCTTCGTAAAGGTCGGCCGCGAGCTCGGCGTCATAGCCTAGTCCGGATAGGCATTTATGCCTCTTTCCTGTGGAAGATTTGGATGAGGATGGTGCCCAGGATGCCGGAGCATAGTGAGCCGAGCAGGACTGCAATCTTGCCGGCGTCGCGCATCCGCATCATTATGTCCGCAGGCTGATCACCGAAGGACAGAGTATCCACGAATATCGACATCGTAAAGCCGATGCCGCCCAGGCAGGCGACCGCGAAGAGCATCTTCCAGGTCGCCTTTGCCGGCATCTCTCCGACCTTGCATTTGATGGCCAGCCAGCTGGCGAGGGTGATGCCGACAGGCTTGCCAAGCAGCAGGCCGAGGAATACTCCCATGCCAGCTCCTCCAAGCACCGGATCGATGTGGAACACATTGAAATAGGACGGATCCGTGATCTCGACACCTGCATTCGCAAGGGCGAAGATGGGCATGATCAGGAAATTGACCCAGGGCGACAGGGCATGCTCGACGCGATAGCTCATGTCCATGGAGCCATTGCTGATCTTGCGCAGTTCGCGGAGGCAGTGGCGCTGTGGCCCGTTGGGGAATGCCGTCGGGCTGATGTGCTTGTCCCAGTTGTCTATCCTGGCGTTGTAAATGGCGCGCTTGCGGAAGAAATAAGCCCTGTTGTAACGCGGCTTGACAGGGATGAGGAAAGCCATTACGACGCCCGACATGGTGGCATGGATGCCCGAGTAGTAGAACAGTATCCATACCAGCACGGCGAAGAAGAGATAAGGCAGCATGCGCTTTTCTCCCAACCATCTGAGTATCAGCGTGCAGACGACAAGACATAATGCGATGGCCAGCAACTTCAGATTGATGGCTCCTCCGTAGAATATCGCCACAACGAGGATGGCGATAAGGTCATCGGCGATTGCCAGTGCCGTCAGGAAAACTTTCAACGAGATGGGAACCTTGTTCCCAAGTACGGACATGATGCATACCGCGAAAGCGATGTCAGTGGCTGTCGGTATACCCCAGCCGGAAGCTGCGGCCGTACCACGATTGATCAGGACGAAGATGAGGGCCGGAACCACCACGCCGCCGAAGGCAGCGATGACGGGCAGCATGGCTTTCTTGGTTGAAGACAATTCTCCGTCTGCGATCTCGCGCTTGATCTCCAGGCCGACCGTGAAGAAGAAGAACACCATCAGGATGTCGTTGATGAACCTCTCTATGGTCATGTCCTTCGGGAAGAGGAAGTCGATTTGTCCGTCCGGGCTTGAGAAGTGCACCTGCACGGCAGTTTCGAGGAAATCCTTGTACAGGATGCGGGTTGCCGGCAGGTTGGCCAGCAGCATGGCGACGACTACGCAGATCAGAAGCAATACGCCTTGAAACCAAGGCGCGTTCGACAACTTACGGGTGGAACTCCCGAACTTACTGATGGTCTTGTTCCAGGTGAATATCGGTATGAGCCTCATGACTTGTACTTGATAACACAAATATAAATAAAAAAATCCGTATATTTGGTGTCGGCTAACAACCAATGATATGGTCAGGAAAGAATTCAGGATTGGATATGAGGAGTATGCGTCCGTGGAGGAAATGTCCGCTGCGGACCGCGAACTGTGCCGTGCAGCCGTCGAGGCGCTTGGCGGTTCCTATGCTCCGTATTCCCATTTCCATGTGGGCGCTGCCGTCCGCCTTTCGGACGGTACCATCGTTAAGGGCGCCAACCAGGAAAATGCCGCTTATCCCTCGGGACTCTGCGCCGAGCGGACTGCGATGTTCTCTGCCGGTGCGAACTATCCCGGACTCGACATCGCCAGCATCGCCATCGTCGCACGACAGGACGGCAGTATCTGCTCCGAGCCCGTGGCTCCGTGCGGTGCCTGCCGCCAGGTCATGATACAGTACCAGAACAAGGCCGGCAAGCCCATGTCCGTCATCCTTGTAGGTGCTGACCATATCAAGAAATTCGCACGGGTGGACGACATCCTCCCGCTTATCTTCGACAATCTCTAGATCGCTCCCGAACCGAGCATTTCCCCGTCTTCGCCGTACCATACGGCGAACTGTCCTGGCGTGATGCCGCGCTGAGGCGAGTCGAACAGCATGTAAAGACCATTCTCCCGCATCAGGACGAATGCGTCCTGGAGGGGCTGGCGGTAGCGGATGCGCACGCGGTAGCGACGGATGTCGCCCGGAAGCATCCGCAGGTCCGGACGGATCCAGTGGATCTCGTCCGGAGCCACGCGCAGGCAGATGCGCGAAAGCCCTTTATGCTTATGCCCTTCACCGACATAGATGATGTTGCGTTCGATATCTGTACCGATGACGAAGATGGACTCCTTGTGGCCTCCGATGTTCAGGCCCTTGCGTTGGCCGATGGTGTAGAACTGCGCACCCTCGTGGCGCCCGACAATCTTACCGTACGGATTGGCCTTGTAACGGGTTTTCCTGACATGATGCTTGCCGGAGCGGTAGGTCTCGGTCTCGAAACTCAAGGCATCATAACGGACAGGGAGAGAAAGCCTGAGCAGCGTCGCATCGTCAACCGCCTCAAGCTCAGCCTTGGAGTATTCGTTATGAGCGACATCCGTGGGAGTTGCCTTATCTTCTGATATATAGTCGGTTATGAGCTGAGGCTCCGCACCGGGGTCGGCGAGCAGGGAAGCAACGGTGTCCTTG
>JAFYZE010000046.1 GCA_017548805.1 Bacteroidales bacterium | reverse complement strand
TATATCGATATGAAAAAGTATATTACCTATTTGCTGGCTACCGCCCTGGTCGGGTCCGCTTTCGTATCCTGCTCCAAACGGATTCAGGAAGGTGAAATGCGGATCTCCACGCACAAGGTCCATTTCTCCGTTTCCGATGTGGAAACCAGGACCGGCCTCTCGATCGACGGAACGACGGTGACACCGGACTGGAACAAGACGGCGTTGGAGAGCATCCACCTGTTCGAGATAGATGCCAATGATGCTGTCGCCTATGGTGAGACAATCGCCATCACGCCGAGCGAAGACAATACGACCGCTCATTTCGAAGCGGATTTCCCGACGGACATGAGCATCATTGTCGATCCTTCCGACCCCGAGGAAGACAGCGGCGCCAAGGGAACCAAGGGGACCAAAGGGACAAGAGTTTCTCCCTACCGGTACGCAGCCATCATCGCGCAGAAACCGGACAAGAACAACTTCACATTCGTCGTTCCCGCCGAGCAGCATCCGGACGCCGAGACCCTCAAGGATCCCGACGCCGACTTCCTGATCGGTTACAGCCGCAAGGCCTATGACACGGAACACTTCTTTGACGAGCCGGTGGTCGATCTGTACTTTGACCGCGTCGCCGCGCTCGGCCGGCTGGCCATCTCCAACTTCGCAGAAGATGACGGAATGGTCAAGTCCGTCACGATCAACGCCCAGAACGGTCTGACCGGCAGCGCCTCCTATGCCGATATCGATTTCGAGAACGGCAAGGTGAACTTCGTCCGCGAAGAGGGTCCCGGCGCCATCGCCCTGGTCTATGACGGCGGAATGGACATTCCCGCCGACGGTCCCTTCTACGCCTATTTTGTCGCGATCCCCGGATCGGCGACGATCACCAGCGTCGAGGTGGTGACGGACCACTACCGCTACACGAAGACCATCGAGGGCGGGAAGGAACTCACCTTCTCCGAGAAGGCCTTCAAGAGCATGAACCTGGACCTTTCCACAGCCGAGAAGGAAGAAGCCGCTCCAAGTGTTCCCATTTACCGGAAGGTGACGTCTACGACCGATCTTGTAGCTGGTTCCCAATATCTGCTGGTTTTCGAGGGAGACCCCAATAACTCAAAGGAACAGAACCATGATCCTAAGGTGTTCAGGCCCACTCTTGCTTCCAATGGTAATACTTTCAACAAGCAAACGACTGATGCGCTGGCCGTTGAAATCGTGGATGGCACAATTACTTCAGACGCTTACGAAGCTTGCCACTTCACGCTTGAAGATGGGTATTATCTCAAAGCTGATGCGGTAGGCATGTATATTTATCCTACTGGATCCAGCAGTGGTAGTGGCACCCTCTCCGCAGAGTCTTCTGCCACCAACAATCTGACCATCTCCTTCAACGATGGCATTGCCCAGATCAAGGCACAGTCCGGAACCAACTATCTTGTTTGGTCTACGTCGAGTTACTACTTCAGCAGCAACGCGAACGTTGAAGGCGACTACTCCACCGGCATCTGCCTCTACGTTCTCGATGACGGCCGTCAGTCTCAGACCCTCAGTTTCTCTCCGGCGGCAAATGCTGAATATGATCTTCACACAAGTAACTGGACAGTTGCCTTACCTACCCTGAATGGTGCTCATACCTCTGTGACTTATGCCCTTTCCGAAGATTCCAACCCGTCGGTCGCTACGGTCGATGCTGATGGTACAGTCCATCCGTTATCCAGGGGAACAGTGACGATTGTCGCTACCGCAGAAGGAAATGCTCAATACAGGGCCGCTTCTGCCACCTACACTTTAAAAGTCGTGGACAGCAGCATTACGATCAATACTTACTACAAGGTCACCTCTACCAGCGATCTCGAGACAGGTGCTCAGTACTTGTTGGTGTATGAGGGAGGATCCAAGGTGTTCAAGCCCATTCTTGAATCATCCTCTTCCACTACTTTCTCCAAGTCTACTGACAATGCCCTGAGTGCTGAGATCTCGGGTGGCACGATTTCTTCGAACGAATTCGAGAATTGTCATCTTACGTTGGAATCCGGTTATTATCTCAAGGCTGATGCGGCTGGTAAATATCTCTATCCGGATGTGGCGAGCAGTAGAGGTGTCCTCTCTGCCGAGTCCACAGCATCCCATTCGTTGAATATCACCATTGGCAATAATGGTATAGCCTCGATTATTACCAAAACCGGCACTTACTATCTTGTTTGGTCTACATCGAGCAACTACTTCAGCAGCAACACGGATATTGAAGGAGAATACTCTACCGGCATCTGCCTCTACAAACTTGATGATGGCCGTCTGCCTCAGACTCTCAGTTTCAGCCCCAATGAAGTAAACTATGACATGGCTGGAAGCGATGCTCTTGTCAAGCCGACCTTATCGAATGCCATTGGTACCGTCACTTACTCTTCCAGCGACGAGGCAATTGCAACTGTCGATCCCAGCTCCGGAGATGTGACTGTCAAGAAGAAGGGCACGGTGGAGATTACCGCCTCCGCTGCCGGCAA
The DNA here is from genome assembly GCA_017548805.1 of Bacteroidales bacterium. The sequence goes on along the minus strand of JAFYZE010000046.1, from coordinate 706 downwards.
CAGCCAGTACAAGCCCGGCTCCGCCAGCTACACCCTCATAATCACGAACAGCAGCATCACCATACCGACCTGGTACAAAGCGGAGGAGATGGAGGCTGGTGAGACCTACCTGGTAGTTTCCCATGACTATGCCCTCAACAATGATGGTTCCAGCGGTGGTGCAGCCGTGCTCCTGGAGGGTGTCGGCAATACCATCCAGTACGATGCGCCGGAAACGATGATCTGGACGGCAACCAACGAGAGCTCCGGCAAGTTCCGTCTCACTGGCAGCGACGGCAAGGTTATCCGGCTCAGCAGCAGCTCGTTCCAGATTGGTACCGCTTCCAGCACGGAGAGCAACAATCAGTGGAGTCTGGATGCCGATGGCCTGGTGAAGAGCGGAAACTACTTCCTCTATTACAGCACGAGCCAGAACAAGTGGGCGGTAAGCAACAGCGCTTCTGATTCTCATACCGGTTACCTATATGCCTCGAGTCCGGGACGTGCGGCCCGTAACCTCGCGTTCAGTTCCATGAGCGTGACTCATGACTTGGCTACTCAGGGGACGAACGTCCAGGAGCCGACTCTCTCCGGTGTGACGGACGGTGTGGAGTATTCGTCCAAAAACACCAGTATCGCGACGGTCAATGCCGCTACAGGTGAGGTTACTTTGGCTGGTAAAACGGGAACCGTCGTCATTACGGCTTCTGCGCCAAAGACCGACACC
>JAFYZE010000045.1 GCA_017548805.1 Bacteroidales bacterium | reverse complement strand
CGGCCGGTTTCACTGACGGCCTTGTGCTTGCTTCCGACGGCTTCCTGCCGTTCGACGACACCGTCGCGCTGGCCGCACAGTATGGCGTTACCGCCATCGTGCAGCCCGGCGGCAGCATACGCGACGCGGATGCCATCGCCAAGGCCGACGACCTGGGCATCACGATGCTCTTCACCGGGGTGAGACACTTCAAACATTGATAATATGGCAGACAGGAAAGTACTCGTCGTGGGGTCCGGCGGCCGCGAGCATGCGATAGTCGACGCTCTCAGCCGTTCGCCCCAGGTGGCGAAGATTTATTGCGCACCCGGCAATGCCGGCATCGGTCTCCAGGCGGAGAATGTCCCTCTGAAAGACACTGACGTCGAGGGACTTAAGGCCTTTGCGCTGGCAAACGGCATCGACCTGACGGTCGTCGGGCCGGAGTCCTCGCTGGCGGCGGGCCTGGTGGACGCGTTCCGCGAGGCCGGCCTCGCGGTCTTCGGTCACACCCGCGCCGCCACGCGCATCGAGAGCTCCAAGGAGTTCGCGAAGGAACTGATGTTCAAGTATGGCATCCCCACGTCCGGATACCGCAGTTTCTCGTCTTATGACGAGGCGGTGGAGTATGTGGCCGGAAGGCCTTTTCCGGCCGTGCTCAAGTACGACGGCCTGGCCGCAGGCAAGGGCGTCGTCATCGCGCAGGACCTCGAAGAGGCCCGTACTGCGCTGGCCGGCATGCTGCTTGACGAGGCTTTCGGCAAGGGCAGGGTGGTGATTGAGGATTACCTGACAGGTCCCGAGTTCTCCTTCCTGTGTTTCGTGGACGGCCGCAACGTCTATCCCATGCCGCTTTCGCAGGACCACAAGCGTGCCTTCGACGGTGACAGGGGACCGAATACCGGAGGAATGGGAGCCTATACCGGACTTCCGTTCATCACGGATGCCGACCGAGAATTTGCACTGGAGAGCATCATGAAGCCGGCTGCGGCTGCCATGTGCTCCGAGGGCTGCCCGCTCTCAGGAGTCCTGTACGGAGGCCTGATGAAGACTCCTCAGGGAGTCAAGGTCATCGAGTTCAATGCCCGTTTCGGCGATCCCGAGACCGAGGTGGTACTGCCTCTATTGGAGAGCGATATCTACGATGTATTCGAGGGCGTTGCTCTTGGCCGCAAGGTCGCCGAACCGGTCTGGAACGACGGCGTGACGCTGGGCGTCGTGCTGGCTTCCGAAGGCTATCCGGGCAAGTATGAGAAGGGATTCGAGATCGGCGGCCTGGAGCAGGTCGACGCCAAGATCTACCATATGGGTACGGCCTTCAAGGACGGTAAGCTCGTGACCAACGGCGGCCGCGTGCTGATGGTCGTCAGCGGCGGCCTCGATGTCGCGGATGCGCGCGAGCGCGTCTACCGCGAGGTCGCTAAGGTCCGCTGCGACAACCTCTTCCACCGTACCGACATCGCGCACTGCGCATTTGAATAACATTCATCAGGGCCGGATACCCTTCCGGAAATTGTGCCACCCTCGGCAACATAAGAGGGAGGGGCCCAAGCCACAGCTTGGGAGGGGTCCTGCAGAGCAGGACATTTCCGGAAGGGTATCCGGCCCTGGACAAAAGTCAGAATTATGGGTAGTATTATAGATGGAAAAGCGCTGAGCGTGACCGTAAAGGACGAGGTCCGCGAGCAGGTGGCTGAACTTGAGGCCAAATACGGCCGCAAGCCCTGCCTCTGTGTCATCATAGTTGGGGAGAACCCCGCAAGTCAGGTATATGTCCGCAACAAGGTCAAGGCTGCGGCGTATACGGGTATGGATTCGAGGCTGATAGAGTTACCGGCCGATACGACTGAGGAGGTCCTGCTTGCGCAGATATCCGCATTGAATGAGGACCCCGCCGTGGACGGAATCCTCGTTCAGCTGCCACTTCCGAAGCATATCGATGAAGAGAAGGTTATCGATGCCATCGCACGCGAGAAGGATGTGGACGGATTCCATCCCGGCAATGTCAGCGGCCTGTGGCTGGGCAAGGACTGCATCGTGCCTTGCACGCCCGCCGGCGTCATCCGCCTGATCGACAGCACGGGGGTGAGCATTTCCGGCAAGACCGCCGTGGTGGTCGGCCGCAGCAACATCGTCGGCAAGCCTGTGGCCAAGCTCCTGCTTGACCGTAACGCCACAGTCGTCATCGCGCATTCGCGCACGGCCGACCTCGGCGCCATGACGCGCCTGGCCGACATCCTCGTGGTGGCGGTCGGCAAGGCCGGTCTCGTGACCGGCGACATGGTCAAGCCGAGCGCCGTCGTCATCGACGTCGGCATGAACCGCAATGCAGAAGGCAAGCTCTGCGGCGACGTCGATTTCGCCTCCTGCGAGCCCGTCGCCTCCTGGATCACCCCCGTCCCTGGCGGCGTCGGCCCCATGACCATCGCCATGCTGATGCAGAACACCATCTCCTGCTTCCTCTCCCGCATGGGAGGATAACAAGCATCGGAAGAGAGGCTTTCTCCGGGTGTTCAGGCCTGACTTCCATCGTTATTCCGGATTCCGTGACAAGCATCGGAGCCTATGCCTTCGGTTCATGTCCCGGCTTGACCTCAATCGAGATTCCCGGCTCCGTCACAAGCATTGACACCAATCCTTTCATCGCATGTAACGGCTTGACTTCCATTGTGGTGGATCCTGCCAATACCAAATATGATTCGCGAGATGGTTGTAACGCAATCATCGAGAAGGAGACTAACTCCTTGGTTTCCGGATGCCAGAATACAGTCATTCCGATTTCCGTAAGTACCATCGCGAGTTATGCTTTTGCCGGCTGTACCGGAATGACATCCTTCAAGATTCCATCTTCCGTGACAAGGATTCGGGGCTCCGCATTTGATGGTTGTACGGGGCTTGAGTTTATTTCGGTATTTGCGAAGACCCCTCCGACTCTCGGACAAGAGGTTTTTACCAACACCAATAATTGTCCCATCTAT
>JAFYZE010000009.1 GCA_017548805.1 Bacteroidales bacterium | reverse complement strand
GTATCCTATCACAGCGATGGTCCTGCCGGCCAGGGTTTCACGTGCCATTTCGAGGGTAAACTCTTCGCGGGTCACAACATTCTCTTCGACTCCGCCGAAATTCATTTTTGCCATAATTGTAAGTTATTTTATTGTTTGTTCTCTCTTTCCTTGAGGAAACGGCCGACGGATACGATCTCCATGAAGGAGCGTTCGTTGTCCTCCTGGTAGAAGGCCTTGACCACGTCCACGCGTTTTTCCATCTGAAGCACGACCGCACGCGCGTTTTTCTCGGTGGTGCGGGCGAGGATCTTGAACTTGTGTATGCCCTCGATCTTGGAGGGATACACGAGCAGCTTCTCGATATTGATGCTCCGGCGGGTAAAAATGCCGGCGACGGAGCTGAGCAGACCGACCTGGTTCTCGGTGTAGGCCGTTATCTCATAGAGTTTCTCACTTTCCATATACGAACCAGTCTTTATCGTTCAACATTATTTCACCGACGCTCTTGCCCGGGGGGATCATCGGGAAGACGTTGTCGGATTCGGCGACGTGCACGTTCAGGATGAACGGGCGGTCGTCTGCAAGCATCTGCGCGATGGCGGCGGGCATCCCGGCACGGTCCTCAAGGGACAGGCAAGTGATCCCGTAAGCCTCGGCAAGTTTTTCATAATCAGGATTCTGCATCCTGGTGAAGGAATAGCGGCCGTCGAAGAAAAGCTCCTGCCACTGGCGGACGTTGCCCAGCCAGTTGTTGTTCAGGAGGATGACCTTCACTCCGATGCCGTCCTGCATGATGGTGCCGAGCTCCTGGACGGTCATCTGTATGCCTCCGTCTCCGACGAAGAGGCAGACGGGGCGCTCGGGAGCGGCGACCTTGGCTCCGATGGCGGCAGGAAGGCCGAATCCCATCGTGCCGAGTCCGCCGGAGGTGATCATGCTGCGGGACTGCTTGAAGCGCGAATAACGCGAAGCGAAGAGCTGGTTCTGGCCTACATCGGTGACGACGATGGCCTTGCCGTCGCAGGCCTCAGCCACTGCGGCGATGACCTCGCCGGGCTTGATGAGCCCTTCGGCAGGGTTGACTTCCGGGTCGATGACCTTTTCCTTCTCCACGGCATCGCATGCGGCTTTCTCGCCGTTCCAGTCGCGCTTCACGCCGGGCTTGATGCGGCGGGTGAGCTCGGAGAGCACCTCTCGGGCGTCTCCGAGTATGCCGAGGTCGACTGGGATGTTCTTTCCTATCTCGGATGCGTCGATGTCGATATGTATGACCTTCGCCTGCTTGGCATAAGTCGAAATCGTGCCCGTCACACGGTCGTCGAAACGCATGCCGACCGCAATGAGCAGGTCGCACTCTTGCGTGAGGACGTTGGACGCAAGGCTGCCGTGCATGCCCAGCATACCGGTGTAATGGGGATTGTCGCTGTCAAGTGCGCTTAGTCCGAGCATGGTGGAACCGGCAGGTATATCGCCCTTGTCCAAGAAAGCTGCAAGCTCCTTCTCCGCACCGGAGAGAATAATGCCATGGCCATAGACCACGAAAGGCTTGCGGGCCGAATCGATCATCGCGGCGGCTTCAGCGAGTGAAGTCTCCGTCGGCTCGGGCACGGGGACGTAGCTGCGGATGAACGAGCAGTTCTTTCGGACATACTCGGCCATGCCGATCTGCGCGTCCTTGGTGAAGTCGAGGACGACCGGGCCGGGGCGGCCGCTGGCCGCGATGTAGTAGGCGCGGGCCACCGCCCAGGCGATGTCCTTGGGACGGCGGATCTGGTAGGCCCACTTTGAGATGGGAGTGGTCATGCCGATGAGGTCGGTCTCCTGAAAGGCGTCAGTGCCGAGGGCGGCCGATGCAACCTGTCCGGCTATGACCACGACAGGCGTGGAGTCGATCATGGCGTCTGCGACGCCGGTGATGACGTTGGTGGCGCCCGGGCCTGAGGTGACTATGACCGTTCCGGGGAAATTCTTGACCCTGGCATAGCCTTGGGCAGCATGTATGGCGCCCTGCTCATGACGCACGAGGATGTGGCGGAGCCTGTCCGTGTAGTCGTACAAGGCGTCGTACACGGGCATGATGGAGCCGCCGGGATACCCGAAAATGGTATCCACACCCTGGTTGATGAGGGATTCGAGAAGGATCTGGGATCCTTTCAGCATCCAGCCGTTCGGTGTATCTGTCATGTTCGTTGTGTTTTAATCGTCTTCGATGATGCGCCTGGCGCCCTTGTCGGCGCTGCTGACCATGGCGGCGTATGCCTTGAGGCTCTTGGAGACCTCGCGTACGCGGTACGGCGGGCGGAAGGCCTTGCGGCCCTTGGCCACTTCTTCCGCGCGGCGGCTTTCGAGCTCCGCATCGGACAGCAGGACGTTGATGCTGCGCGAAGGGATGTCGATCTCGATGATGTCGCCGTCACGGACGAGGGCGATGTCGCCGCCGGCCGCGGCTTCGGGCGAAATATGCCCGATGCTCAGGCCGGAGGTGCCTCCGCTGAAGCGTCCGTCTGTGATGAGCGCGCATTCCTTGCCCAGGTGCATGGATTTGATATAGGATGTGGGATACAGCATTTCCTGCATCCCGGGGCCTCCCTTGGGCCCCTCGAAGTTGATGACCACCACGTCGCCGCTCTTGACGGCTCCTCCGAGGATGCCGTCACACGCGGCCTCCTGCGAGTCGAAAACCTTGGCCGGGCCGCGGAAATGCCAGATGGACTC
>JAFYZE010000044.1 GCA_017548805.1 Bacteroidales bacterium | reverse complement strand
TTCAGGAACGGACGCATCTCGGAAGGGGAGCGGTCCGGGTCGTATCCCGACTGCCGGAGGATGTCCTTGAGTGAATCGACAGAAGCCCCGTCTTTCACGGAAGCTAGCAACCTGACGAAGACGGATGTGGCCTCCGTTAGCTCTTTTCCCGCATCTGAAGCCCGAAGGATAGCCGATGCGGAAGTGATGGCGTCAGCCAGGTTGCCGGACAGTTCGGTAATCGGCACGCATGCCGCGAGCAGTTCTGACTTGGAACGGAGACGTCCTAACGGGAGGCTGGAGTACAGCTCCTTCCAGCTTGCGATCGATTCGTCGGTCTCCGTCTTCCAGCGAGCGGTAGCCAGCGCAACGGAGCTCATCAGGCCTGGTTCCGCATGATATATGCGGCTCCGTGTCCTCCGGCCGGATCCGTCCTGGCTCACCCGGATGGAAGGGGTGAACAACGGGAAGAAGATGCTGCCGGTGTCCGGAAGCGGGTTGTCCCGATATGGGGATGCAATGATGTCCGCTGCGATGGCTCCTTTCATGACTGACGCTCAACGTTTCATCCCTCGGGAGGGTTGCTGGGATTGTGGCTCAATTCTTTCATGCAACTCAAGCTTGGCTTGATGGATGTTCTGCACCGTGCCGACGAGATACCCTCTCCGGAAGTCTTCCAAGACATCCCAGGGACTGAATTCCTTCGACCAGTCGAGTTCCTCGCTGAATGACTCGAATCCGAGCCGGTCGGTTCCTTTCGGGTAGAAGGCCCCGAGGATATCCTCCCCGTGGCGGATGTTGACCCGCTCCGGTGTGATCTCCAGCCAATAACCGCCGAACCCTGAAAAGTCGAAGGGGACCGAGGTCCCCTTCCAACCCAGGGCGACGTACATCTTCCCGAGGATGTCTCTGACATAATTGATGCATAGCCCGAAGGCACTATTATGCTCCTGTTCCACGGCACTAGACCTTCAGTTTCGGAGTCTTCACGGTCTTCTCGACCTTCTCCGCCTTCTCCGTTTTCTCCTTGCCCGGGGCCTTCTCCGGTGCCGGTTTCTGGTTCCCGATGCCGAGGTCCACCCCAGCCTTCTCGGCTTCCTTCAGCCAGGCGGGATGGCAGGGAACCACCCGGCGACGGGCGGCGTCGAACTGGACGAACGTCGTGAAGGTCTCTCCTTCGCGGGTCTGTCCTTCAATCTTGACGGCCTTGCCTTCGGCGAGGGCATCCGCCTGCTTAGGGGTGATTTCTGCTCCGTAGATCTGGCGCTTGCGATACTCGCCGGTCTCCTTGTCCACGAACATGTTCTTGACCGCATCGACGGGAATGCCGACGAGACGGTTCGTGGGCTGATGGAATGAGACGATGTCGTACTTGATCTGGCCGGTTTCCTGGTCGCGATAACCGACAGGTTTTCCTGCATTCGCATTGGCATAGCCATGCTTCTGCTTGCCGTCCGCACCGATCCAGGACGTCCGCTCGAACAGGCCCCGGAGGATGTCTGGGGATGTGATCTTGCTTCCCTTGTAGTAGATGTCCTCCTTGGCCGGGTCTGGTTTCTTCTCGATGTTGTACATCCGGAGCGCCCAGGGCTTTCCTTCGCCGTTCGGGATTGCCCGGAGGGAGAACTGACCGGTGATGGTCTTGCTGGTGGCGCGGACCAGGTCCGTCATCTCACCGTACGCGAGCTGCTCAGCGATCTGCGGGTTCCTCTCCACAGTCGCTCGGAGATTCTCGAACTCGGAGACCGAGTTCCAATCGATGTTGTCAAGGAGTTGCTTGACATCATCCCGTAATTGTTCATCTGCCATGTCTGAATGATTTAGTGGTTGATTGTTGATGGGTTTTTTCCTCTTGGATGCTAGATACGTATGCTTCGTTCAGGTCCTTGTATTCCTTGTAGACGGTCGATCCGTCCTTGACGTCCCTGTCAACGCAGATCTCGCAGATCCGGTCGTATGCCTCCCTCCCGGCAGCATCATTGTCCATGAAGCACCGGACTCCCTCGTGTGCTAGGAGCCAGTCCTTCGCTTTTGAGAGGTTGCTGACAGAATTTAGTACGCAGACATCAGCCCCCGGCATCATCTGGTCCCTCCAGGCTAGCCACGATAAGAAATCCATAAATCCTTCGAAGATGTAGCAGCGCTTAGATGAGAATTCAGCTTCCGTGACGATTTCGCCGGAAGGGGAGAAGGTCGTGATGTCACAGAGTGTGGTTTTCTTCGAGTTTGGCGATGTGCCCCGAAGGGCATATCCTCCGCCGTTGTTCGGGAATCCGATGACGGTGAACTGCCGGTTTGGTGCGGACTTGGGATGATAGGTCACCTGCTTACAGTAACGCTCAAGAAGCGCTCTCGGGATCCCCCGCTTTCGCTCTGCGTAGTTGACTAGATACCCTCTGTCGAAGGTCTCGGACACTTTGTCCAAGACGATCCCAGTTGGTCGCGCCCGCTGGGTCAGCCGCTCGTGCTCCAGTTCGGGGATAAAGGTCCCGTTGATTTGGGCGAGGACGTCTAGGGCCGCCCGGTCGGAGGAAACCCCGGAAAGTCGGCGGACCATTTCCAGGCATCCGCCTCCATCGACCTTCCTGCCCTGCGAGGGCGTTCCGCCGAAATCCGCCCAGACCCATTGACCGTTGGAAAGATTGACGGTGACGCGCATTGACGGCTCCGCCTCTTCGCGGAAGGGGGAGTAATACATATAGTTCCGGTGGGCCGTGTTCTTGCCATAGAAGGCCAGGACTCGGTCCACCGGGGTGGAGAGCAGCATCTCCATTTCGCTGTTCGAATAGCTTGCCATCAGTGTCTTTGCTTCGGGCACGTGAGCCCTTCAATACCGGATGTCTCAACTTAGGGTGAC
>JAFYZE010000043.1 GCA_017548805.1 Bacteroidales bacterium | reverse complement strand
CTCCTTGTTAAGTGCGTTCATCGGGGGAGAGGCTAGCGGAATTTGGTGTCCTCCTCGAGCATCCCGAGGTAGGAGTTGTAGCGCTCCGCACTTATGCGGCCCTCGTCCACGGCCGCCTTGACGGCGCAGCCCGGTTCATGCGTGTGCGTGCAGGGGGTGAAGCGGCATTGGCGGGAGGCTTCGAGCATCTCGGGGAAATAGAGTGCGATCTCCTCCTTCTTGAGGTCCACCAGTCCGAAGCCCCTGAGTCCCGGGGAATCGATGATGCAGGCGCCGTCCACGGTCCGGTACATCTCGTAAAGCGACGTAGTATGCTTGCCCTGCAGGTGAGCGGCGGATATCAGCCCAACTTTGGGGTCGAGCGCGGGGTCGATGGCCTTGATGATGGATGATTTGCCCACGCCGGACTCGCCTGAAAGCAGGCACACCCGGGTGCCCATAGCAGCGCGGAGCGCATCGATGCCCTCGCCCGTACGGGCCGAGGTCTCTATGACGCGGTAGCCCGCCCCTTCGTATATGTGGCGGAAATCCTCTATCTGATCCGCAGCGAAATCCCTGTAAAGGTCGACCTTGTTCAGTACTATGGTTACCGGCACGTTGTAGACCTCGCAGGTGACGAGTATCCTGTCCAGGAATGGCAGTTTGATCTCAGGGAAATACAGCGACACTATGATGAAGGCCTCATCGACGTTGGCAGCGATGACATGCGCCTGACGCGAGAGGTTGGTGGAGCGGCGGATGACGTAGTTGCGCCGCTCGTGCACCTGCGTGATGGTGGCCGGGTGCTCAGGCGTCGGCCGGGCGCCTTCTGCGAAGGCCGCGCCTGCCGCAGCGCCCCCGGCGCCCTCCCACTCCCAGCTCACGCGGTCGCCGACCGCCACCGGATTGGTGGCGGAGCTCCCTTTGAGCCGGATGCGGCCGCGCAGCACGGCCGGGAACAGGTCCCATTCCGGCAGGCAGCTCAACAGGTAGTGGCTGCCGGCATTCTTGACAACTGTCGCTTCTCCTTTCATCTCCGCAAAATTACGCACTTTCCGCGAATTGTCCAATCCGGGAAAAATGATTACCTTTGATGTGACTAATCTCAGGTTTAATGATTTCCGAAGCATATATCAACAGGACGGTAAAGGAGATCTTCGAGGAGATCGAGTTTCCGGCTGCTCCTGCGGGCCTTTATGACCCTCTGCGCTACATGATTTCGATAGGCGGGAAGCGCATCCGCCCTAAACTCTGCATCCTGACCTACTCCATCTTCAAGGACGATCTCTACAACGAGATCATTGAGCCGGCGCTCGCCTTGGAGGTTTTCCATTCGTTCACGCTCATCCACGACGACATCATGGACCGTTCCCCTCTGCGCAGGGGAGTACCGACGGTGTGGAAGAAATGGGGCGAGGATACCGCTATCCTTTCCGGCGACGTGATGAATATCGACAGCTACCGCCGCATGGCGATGACTCCCGAGCGGGTGCGGACCAAGGTCCTTGACCTCTTCACCCGCACGGCCGCTGAGGTCTGCGAAGGCCAGCAGCTGGACATGGATTTCGAGAGGTTCCCGCAGGTCCCGATGGAGGATTACATGAAGATGATAGGCCTCAAGACCGCCGTCCTGCTGGCCTGCTCGGCCAAGATTGGTGCGCTCATCGGAGGCGCTTCCGACTTGGACGCCGATTTCCTCTATGACTACGGATACAGGCTCGGCCTCGCTTTCCAGGTGGCCGACGACTACCTCGACGCCTATGGCGACGAGAAAGTCTTCGGCAAGCCCATCGGCGGCGACATCGTCAACGGCAAGAAGAGCTGGCTGACGACCCGCGCCCTTGAGAAGGCCGAGGACAAGGAAGAGTTGTTCGAGGCCATGGCGCTGCCGGTGGACACAGAGGAGCAGCGCGCAGCCAGGATATTGGCCGTCAAGGACATCTACAACCGTCTCGGAGTTGACGCCGACGCCCGCGAGGAAGTCGCGCGGCTCACCACGCTGGCTATGGACGCCGCGCTCAAGGTCAATGTCAGCGGCGTCCGTATGGAGATGCTCCGCCGCTTCGCGGACTCTCTGGTCTCCCGCGCAAAATAAGCCGCCATGGACAGGAAGGAGCTGGAGATAATGGCCCCTGCGGGCAATTTCGAGTGCCTCGCGGCAGCGGTCCAGGGCGGTGCCGATTCGGTCTATTTCGGCATCGGGCACCTGAACATGCGCTCCCACTCCGCGAACAATTTCAAGGCGGAGGACCTGCCGGAAATTATGCGCATCTGCCGTGAAAACGGCATCAAGGGCTACATGACCCTGAACATCACCCTCTATGACGAGGAGATGGACGAGGCCAGGCGTGTGCTGGACCTGGCGAAGCAGGCCGGCATAGACGCCGTCATCGCCTCGGACATGGCTGCGATCCTTTACGCACGCCGGATAGGCCTGGAGGTGCATATTTCCACGCAGTTGAGCATATCCAATATCGAGGCGCTGCGCTTCTATGCGCAGTTCGCGGATGTGGTCGTGCTCGCGCGCGAACTGCGCCTCGACCAGGTGCGCGACATCCATGATCTCGTCTTGCGCGAGGGCATCACCGGCCCGTCCGGGAAGCCCGTGCGCATCGAGATGTTCGCGCACGGAGCGCTCTGCATGGCCGTCAGCGGCAAATGCTACCTGTCCCTGGCGGAGTACGGGACCTCCGCCAACCGCGGCGCATGCCTTCAGGTGTGCAGGCGCGGCTATCATCTCACCGACGAGGAGACCGGCTTCGACCTCGTCGTGGACAACAAGTACCTGATGTCCCCCAAGGACCTCTGTACTATCGACTTCATGGACAAGATCGTCGAGGCCGGGGTCAAGGTGTTCAAGATAGAGGGGCGGGCGCGCAGCGCTGAATATGTGAAGCGCTGCGCCGCCTGCTACCGGCGTGCCGCCGACGCCGTCTGCGACGGCTCGTACACGCCGGAGCTCGCTGCCTCCCTCAAGGAGTCGCTCGCCGACGTGTTCAACCGCGGTTTCTGGGACGGTTATTACCAGGGAGCCTATATGGGTCAGTGGAGCGCCATCTACGGCAGCCAGGCCAAGAAGAATAAAGTCTATTGCGGCAAGGTCACCAACTGGTTCGCCCGCATCGGCGTGGCCGAAATCCAGGTCGAGTCGGCGCCGCTGCACGCGGGTGACGAAGTGATGGTGATAGGTCCGAGTACGGGAGTGGTTGAATTCACTGCGGAAGACATCCGGGTGGATTTCCAGCCGGTGCAGGAGGTCGCCAAAGGCGTCGCCTGCTCAGTCGCCGTTCCAGGCGGAGAGCGTCTCCGCCGCGGCGACAAGCTTTATCTCTGGGTCGACAGGTCTTAGCGCTCCAGGGTCTTTACCGGGAAATTGAAGTAGGTGTCGGGGTACGGCTCGTCCTCAAGCGAGAAGTGCCACCATTCGCAGTCGTATGGCTTGAAACCGTGGCGCAGCATGGCCCTGCGCAGGATCATCCTGTTGCAGAACTGTTCTTCAGTAATGTCCACTCCGCCGGTGTATTCGCCGGTCTCTGGATTGCCGCCATAGTCGGGATGGCTTTCGATGCCGAACCAGTCATGGACCCCGCCCATGTCGAGTTCCTTGCCTGTAGCCATGTCGAACAGGGTCAGGTCGATGGCCGAGCCGCGGGTATGGCCTGACTTCTCGGCGATGTAGCCTCTCTCGAAGAGAAAAGCCTTGTCCTGCTCGGGATAGAAATACGGCTTCATAAGTGAATCCGCCAGATCCTTTCCCCATCGGACGAAATGGTCCACTGCACACTGCGGACGATAAGCGTCATAGACCTTGAGGCGGTAGCCCTGCTTGATGACGTCGTCACTGACCTCCTTGAGCGCTTCGGCAGCTTCACGCGTGTAGAGAGCCACCGGCTCAAGATATCCGTCCACCCGCGCTCCGACGAAATTGTAGGTGGCGAAATAGCGTGCCTCGATGATGGCGTCCGGGACGACGTCGGTGAGGTTTACGAATCCGCTGCTGTCCATTTCCGGGGCTACGGCTTTCTTTTTCGAACAGGATACGAGGGCTGCGGAGATCAAAAGCCCCGCGATGATGAGCCTGGATATGCGCATGGCGTGTATGATTATATCTGGATCAAAGGTTTCTCGAGGGCTTCCTTGAGCTGCTCGTCAGTACGCAGGCGTATCTTGATGCCCGCCTCCTGGAAATAGTAGCGGACGGCAATCTCCTCTTCGATGAACGGTATGATCTCGTCCTTCTTGAGGTTGAGGAATGTCTCCTTGTCCATGTCGATGGCCTTGTCAAGAGCCTCGATCTGGTCTTTCATGCTTTCCGCGAGTCCGTCGGACTCAAGTTCTCGCTTGACCTGGTCGAAATAGGTCTTGGCGCTGGAGCGGTAGTCGAACTCCTTGCCCTTGGCAAACTCCACGAAGTCCTTGTAATCGGCATCCGTGAAATGGAAATCGTCGAGCGGGGCTATGCTGGGATGCTTGCGGACAAACTCCAGGGCATACTGCTCCACGATGCCGCTCATCACGACCGAATAAGTAAGGCGGCTGTATTCCTGGTTCTTGAGGGTGACGTCGGGGGTGATGCCGCCGCCGTCGCGCACGGTCCGGCCGTGCGCCGTCTTGAACTCGCGCGTCAGCGAGTCCGGAATGTGTCCTACGGACCCGTCCTCGTTGCGGCGCGAGTAATCGATCGCCTGCACGCAGCGGCCGGATGGAGTATAGTATTTGGCCGTCGTGACCTTGAGCTTGCCGTTGTAGGGGAGCGGGCGGATGGACTGCACCAGGCCCTTGCCATAAGTGCGTGATCCCATGATGGTTGCACGGTCGAAGTCCTGCAATGCACCGGCCACGATCTCGGAGGATGACGCCGTGCCGGAATTGACCAGTACGATGATCGGGAGTTCGGTGTCGACGGGGTCGGACGTGGTCTTGTATTCGATGGCGGAGGCTTCGTCCTTGCCCTTTGCCGTCACGGCTACCGAGCCTTTAGGCACGAAAAGGGAGACAATGTTGACGGCCTCCTGCAGCAGGCCGCCGCCGTTGTTGCGGAGGTCCAGGACAAGCTTCTGCATGCCCTGGGCCTTGAGGCGCTGCACGGCTGCCTTGATCTCGGCGCCCACGCCCTCGGTAAATCCTGACTGGAGGATATATCCTGTGGTGCCGTCCTCAAGCATCCCGGCGTACTCGACGTCGGGGAGCTTGATGCGCTCGCGTACCACGGTGACGTCCTTGATCTCGCCGGTATAGACCTTCTTGACGGTGAATACAACAGAAGTTCCGGGTTTGCCCTTCATCTTTGTCGTACACTCCGATGCGGTCAGGCCCTGTACGGGCACGCCGTCGATGGCGGTGATCTCATCGCCACAGCGGAAGCCGAGCTTGTCGGCGGGGGAGCCCTTGTATGGTTCGTTCACTATGACGTTGGACTCCTTGTCGGGCTTGTAGATGACGGCGCCGAATCCGCCGTAGGACTTGCTTAGGAGCATTTCGAGGTCTTCCTCGTCCTCTTCGGGGATATACTGCGTGTACGGGTCGAGGTCATCCAGCATGGCGTCAATGCCCACGCGCTGGATGCGGTCCAGCGGCAGCGAATCGACATAGGAGCGGTTCAGTTCCTTGAGGATGCCGTTCCGGATCTCGACCCACTGGCCGAGCTTGAAGCTTTTCGAGTCTCCGGACCCTTTGGATTGTCCGGAAGCCGTTCCGGCGACCATCAGCGCCGCCAGGACGATGCATATTGTTTTTCTCATAATTGTCATCTCTGTTTGCCAGCCTTGACAGGCTTTTTGTCCGCTGAAAAACCAATACTGCTGATTCCCAACAAACAATGTTCCACAAATATAATCATTTTTCCGGTTGTCTCCCTACCTGGTATCTCCCAGGGACACTCATGCCCTTTTTGTCCGCAGAATTGAAGGAATCCTCTGTTCTGTGAATAAAACAGGTCGTTTTTGTTCACGAAACAGGTGAAAACGCCTCATCGGTGAACAAATAACCCCCTTTTTGTTCACCGAGCAGAGTTTGTCAGCGGGGGATAGACTGATAGCGGGTGAGCGGTATGCTTCGGGAAGACAGCTGCTTGCGCGGAAGCGTGAAGATTGTCGGCCACGGGTTTTGCCGATGAGTCGAAATGAGCTATCTTTGCGTATTATGAAAATCATTTTTGCGACCGGGAACAAGGGTAAGCTCCGCGAAGCGGCGGAGATACTCGGCGAGGGCTTCACGCTGCTGAGCCCCGCCGACATGGACATCACCGAAGACATCGAGGAGACGGGAGACACCCTGCAGGAGAACTCCGTCATCAAGGCTGACTACATCCATGCCCGTACGGGGATGGACTGCTTCGCCGACGATACGGGGCTGGAAGTGGATGCCCTCGGGGGCGCTCCGGGCGTGCATTCCGCACGCTACGCGACCGAGGGGCACGATTTCGACGCCAACATCGACAAGCTCCTTGCAGAGCTGGAGAAGCACCCGGACGAGCCCCGCACGGCACGTTTCCGCAGTGTCATCACCCTCATTTTCAAGGGAGAATACCATTTCTTCGAAGGCACGCTGGAAGGCATCATCGCACCCGCGCGCAGAGGCGACAAGGGTTTCGGCTATGATCCGGTGTTCATCCCGGAGGAGTTCCCCGACAATACAGTGGGAGAACTCGATGAAGAGACGAAGAACGCTATCTCGCACCGTGGCAAGGCCCTGCGGGCGATGGCGGAGTGGCTCCGCGAAAACGCATAGCCGATGGACGCGGACCTGATCGTCCTCAATCTCACCAAGTTGGGGGAGAGTTCCATAGTCCTGCACACGCTCAGCCGGGACTATGGACGCAAGAGTTTCGTGGTCAAGGTCTCGCGCAAGACCCCCATGTCGCAGTTCCTGCCCCTGAACATCCTCGAGGCAGACATTACGGAAAGCACGCGCACCACCCTCTGGCGAGCCGGGCGCGTGACTGTAAAGCATCCCCTTTCGGGCCTCCGTTCAAATATCTACAAGAACACCATGACGCTCTTCATGAGCGAAGTCCTATATCGGGCCATCAAGGAAGGGGCGCTCGAGCCCGGACTCTTCGAGTGGCTCGAGCGCAGCATCCTGACCCTGGATGCGATGGAAAAGGATTTCTCCAACTATCCTTTGAGATTCCTGACGGAACTCGCCGTGGCCATGGGTTTCAGCCCGTCGGCCGAGTCCCTGGCCCCCTTTGCCGGGAAATACTACGCGTTGTTGTCAGAATTTGTCCAGGCCCCTTTCGCCGAGTCGATGCTCATCCCCATGAACGGCGAGGTGCGCAACGCCCTCTCGGAGATTCTCCTCAAGTACCTTGCGCACCACTCCGAATCCTCCCTCAATGTCCAGTCGTTGAAAGTGTTGAGGGAATTGTACGGTTAAATGCTGGAACCGTAGAGTAGCAGTGCCATGCCGGCGAGGAGGATGGCCAGGTCGACGGCCTTCTCCTTGATCTTCTTTTCCTTGAATACAATGGCGCCGAGCACGAAGGTTACGACCACGGAGCAGCGGCGGATGAGCGAGACGACGGACAGCAGGGCACCTTCCTGCTTGAGGGCGAAGAAGTATAGCATGTCCGCTCCTACAATGAAGACAGCTATCACCAGCAGCATCCAGTCCCATTTGAAATGCTCGCGGTTCTCCTTGTCGTGAAGCGCCTTGACAATGACGCAGGCCACCAGCATAAGCGTGACATAGAAGTTGCACCAGCACTGTATGAACAGGGGTTCCATGTCGGCGATCATGTGTTTGTCGTAGAGAGCGCTGGCCACTCCTGCAAGGACGGAGATAGCCATAGCCAGGACGCCTTTGCTCTTGGAGAAGTCGATGCCTTCCTTCTTGCTGGCGCCGCTGAGCAGCGTCATCGCCAGCAGCGCGAGCGCGACACCCGCCCACTGCCAGAGGTTGAGGCGCTCCCCGAACAGGACTATTGAGAACAGCACCACGAAGAACGGCCTCGAAGCCTTGATGGTGCTGGCCGTAGTGACGGGCAGCAGCTTGAGGGCTATGAGTCCGCTCACCCAGGAAACGGTCACGAGGAACGCCTTGAGCAGTAGGCGGAGGTGGTCGGAAGCCGGCCCTGAAGAGAAGAAGGGGATAAGCAACAGGGTGGAGAGGGCCGTGGCGGCCAGCAGCACCCAAAGGACCCCGTTGTTCTTGAGCGCCTGCTTCTTGAAAACGTCATATATGCCCAGCAGCAGCGCCGAGCCCAGTGTCATCAATAACCACATGGTGCGGAAGCGTTAAAGGGTTTGTCCTCCGATGAATTCCCTCATGATGGAAGTCGGAGGGATGGCTGCTATCTCGGCCGGGGTGAAAGCCCGGACGTGGTTCAAGAAGGAAATGAGTTTCTGAGCCTTCTCGTATACAGGCGAGGACTCCGCGATACCGTAAAGGAGCGGCTCCGCGAAATACTTCAGCACCGGAGTGTCGTAGAGGGTGGAAGAGTTGAACACGGTGTCAGCATTCTCCTCGTAGGGGAAGATGTTGAGCGTCTCGCCGCGGCGGACGCCGGGCCAGAGCATCAGGGTGCGCTCCGGCGAGATGCCGCGGGCGCGGTTGTCGCGCACGATGCGGCGCAGGAGGCGCTTGTCAGTGGTGGAGTTGTGGACTTTCTCGCCTCCCGGCAGGGCCGAGAGCGAGGAAATGTAGATGCGGAAGATGCGGTCCTGGTCCACGGCTGCAGTGAGCGCCGGGTTCAGGGCATGGATGCCTTCCATAAAGAGGATGTCCTTGTCTCCAAGGCTCATGCGGCGACTTTCGTCGATGATGGTCTTGCCCTCCTTGAAATCGTATTTGGGGATGATGACTTCCTTGCCCGCGAGCAGGTCGTTGAGGTTGGAGTCGAGCATGTCGATGTTCATCGCTCCGAGCGACTCGAAATCGTATTCGCCCTTCTCATCCTTCGGGGTCTGGTCGCGCGGCACGAAATAGTTGTCCAGCTCGATAACCTTCGGGCTGAGCCCGAGGACGCGGCACTGCTGCGCGATGCGCAGCGACGAGGAGGTCTTGCCGCTGGACGAGGGCCCTGAGATCATCACGATGCGGGAGCTGCGCCTGCGCCAGTAGATCTGGTTGGCCATACCGGCGTATTTGCGCTCCTGGCGCGCTTCGCAGAGGTTGATGAGCTCGATGCCCTTGCCTTCCGCGAGGGTCTGGTTGAGTTTGTCGAGGGTGTCGATTCCGATGGCTTCGCACCAGTCGTGGTACTCCTGCCTTGCGGCTTCAATCTTTGTCATAATATCTCCTTTAAGTATTTTCCGGTTACAGAGACCGGATCGTCGGCGACTTCCTCGGGGGTGCCGCATGCTACGATGCGTCCGCCCTTGGCGCCGCCTTCCGGGCCCATGTCTATCAGGTAGTCGACGCTCTTGAGGACGTCGAGGTTGTGTTCGATGATGATGACGGTGTTGCCCTGCTCCACCAGCTTGTCCAGGACGCCGAGCAGGACCTTGATGTCCTCAAAATGCAGGCCTGTCGTGGGCTCGTCGAGGATGTACAGGGTGTTGCCGGTGGCCTTCTTGAAGAGCTCGGCGGCCAGCTTCATGCGCTGGCTTTCGCCGCCGGACAGGGTCACGGCGGACTGTCCGAGGTGGACGTAGCCGAGGCCGACGTCCACGAGGGCCTGCAGCTTCTGCGCTATTCGCGGAATGCCCTTGAAGAACTCGTAAGCCTCGCTGATGGGCATCTCAAGCACGTCGTTGATGCTCTTGCCCTTATAATGGACGGCGAGGGTGTCCTCCTTGTAGCGCTGTCCGCGGCACTGGTCGCAGACGACGTTGACCGATGGGAGGAAGTTCATCTCGATGACCTTGATGCCCGCGCCCTTGCATTCCTCGCAGCGGCCGCCGGGGACGTTGAACGAGAACCGTCCGGCCTTGAATCCGCGGACCTTGGCATCCGGAGTATCCTCGAAGAGGGCGCGGATGTCGTTGAAGACGCCGGTGAAGGTGGCGGGGTTGGAGCGGGGAGTGCGTCCTATGGGGCTCTGGTCTATCTCTATGAGCTTGTCTATGTTCTTAATGCCGACGATCTCGCGGTAGGGCAGGGGCTTGACCTTGGAGCGGTACAACTTGTTCATGAGCACTGGCATGAGGGTCTCGTTGACGAGGCTCGACTTGCCGCTGCCGCTGACTCCGGCCACTCCGATGAACGTGCCGAGGGGGAAGTCCACGTCGAGGTCCTTGAGGTTGTTGCCGGTGGCGCCGCGCACGCCCAGCGTGAGGCCGTTCCCCCTGCGCCGCATCTTCGGCACCGGGATCGAATCTGCTCCCTCCAGATACTTCAGCGTCAGGGATTCAGCCTCGGACGGATCGGCGGAGGAGTCCGGGTCTGAAAATTGTGCCACCCTCGGCAACATAAGAGGGGGGGACCCAAGCTTGCTTGGGGGGGGTCCGAAGGACATTTTCAGACCCGGAACTCCTCCGCGAGCCGGAATGTCGGCCGGGCCGCTGTAGCAGATGCGGCCGCCCTCTTCGCCGGCGCCCGGGCCGACGTCGATGAGCCAGTCGGCTGAGAGCATCGTCTCGAGATCGTGCTCGACGACGATGACGGTGTTGCCCTCGTCGCGGAGCTTCTTGAGCGAAGCGATGAGCTTGCGGTTGTCGCGTTGGTGGAGGCCTATGGAAGGCTCGTCCAGGATGTAGATCACGTTGACGAGCTTGGATCCGATCTGCGTCGCCAGCCTTATGCGCTGGCTCTCACCGCCGGACAGCGAGCCGGTCGGACGGTCGAGTGACAGGTATTCAAGGCCGACGTCCACCAGGAAGTCCACCCTGTCGGTGAGTTCCTTGAGGATATCGCGTGCGATGGCTTTCTCCTTGGTGGAGAATTTCTTCGGCAGGGAAGCCAGCCACGCCTTGAGCTCGCTGATCTCCATCGCGGACACTTCTGCGATGGTCTTTCCGTCTATCTTGAAGTAATTGG
>JAFYZE010000042.1 GCA_017548805.1 Bacteroidales bacterium | reverse complement strand
CCGCAAGGGGGCCGTGTGGGTGGCGCGACGCGTCCCGGACGACTGCATCTCCGCCTATGCCAATGCCAGCCGCATCCGCCAGTTCCCGCAGGCCAAGAAGGCCGACAAGAAGAAGGGCTTCTGCATCGTCGAGGGCGAATGCATGTACAGCGCCGACGTCATCTCCTTCGCCCGTGAAATGGGCTGGTACGACGGTCCCGACGCGGACTTCAGCTTCCGCGAGGCCTACGGCCCGCTCGATTTCAGCGCCATCCGCTACTGCGAGGCCCGCGTCTGGAGCTTCTTCCGCCACCACACCGATGCGGAGAAGATGGACGCATACCTTCCCTTCATCAACGGCCACACCGAGATCTGCGACGAACTCCCCCTCTGGATCAAGCCCGACAAGCCGCTGAGCGTCCGTGACCTGATGAACGACATGCGCGACCACTACGAGGGTACCGCCCTGGACATGACCGCCGATGTGAGCGCCGGCCCGTGGGCCTCGCCCTACCGCAACCAGCCCGTGAACTACGAAGCCCCCGACGGCACCAAGATGTTCCGTGAGCGCCCCATCGGCTGCCAGCAGAGCGGCATGACGATGGTGTGCCAGATGCGCTCTTTCCTGCCCGACGAGGTGGGCGGCGTGACCTACTTCAACATGGACGACGCCACGATGGTGGCCTATGTCCCGGTCTATTGCAGCATCAACCGCATTCCGGAGCCCTTCCGCCGCGAGAACAACAACATCCGCGAATTCAGCTTCGACAGCGCCTTCTGGATGAACAACTGGGTGGCGAACATGGTCTATCCGCGCTGGAGCGCCATGATCGGCGACCTCCGCGAGGCCCAGACCGAGCTGGAGGACTTCTACGCCGCCGAGCAGCCGGAGGTGGAGAAGCAGGTCACGAACCTCACCCACCAGGAGCGCGTCGATTTCCTGACCGCCAAGACGGAGGCCTACACGACGAAGATGATGGAACGCTGGGACAAGCTGGCGAAGCTTCTCATCGTCAAGCACAACGACCAGACCATGCAGCCGAGCCAGAACGGCGTCATCGTGCCCGGCCGCCGCACCTCCCCGGCCTACGCCCCCGTATTCATCGACGCGGTGAAGGCACAGACGGGAGACCGGTATGTGAGGCCGTAGGGTGTTCTACATCCTTACAGACGAAAAGTCGCTTCAAGAAGTCAGTAAAACAATCTTAACTTTAACACTAAACACTAATCCTATGGCAGAAGAAACAAGAAGAGAGCGCGACGAGCGGCTCAAGAACTCCGGCAGGGAGATAACGAACGGCCGGGTGGATCATCCAGTGAGCAAGTACGAGCGATTCAACATCGACTCAGGCAACGACACCAACAAGGTGTCACGTCCGACCTCCTCCAACACGGTGACTCGTCCGTCTACCTCCAACACGGTGACTCGTCCGTCTACTTCCAACACGGTAACACGCCCGACCACCTCCAACACAGTGACACGTCCGTCTACTTCCAACACGGTGACTCGCCCGTCCACTTCCACAAGCAAGCCCGTCTTCAAGGACAAGAGTCTCGTTACCATCAACTATAAGGTTTGGGTGAATGCTGCCCCCAAGAATAGCACTCAAGTGGCGGACGTCGTCCTCGGGGACGGCTGGCGCCAGCGCGGCGGAATCAATACTTCAGGCAATTTCGGCGTCGAATTCAGCGCGGAGGAAACCAAAACGCTCCAACAGATTGTAGCCTCGCTCAAGGAACTCGGCGCCATCTTCGATGTGATGAAAATCATCAAGGTCAAGAACGAGTTCGATCCGATAAGCAAGATTGGCGAGACCACCTTCAGAAGCAAATGTTCTTACACGGTTACCTCCTGGGGCAGAAATAAAGACGAAGTCTTGGACATCCTGTACGGACAACAGCGCAACCATAACCTGAACTACAGCCTTCCCGTCACACTCACCTTTGACAATAACGACAATTCCTCCGAGAAGGAGTCCCTGCTGCTATCACTGCGCGACGCCGGCGCAGTAGTGGAAATCTCTCAGGATACTGAACTGGAGATCAATATAAATGAACTATGAAGACCTGATACCGGTCGCCGGAATCAATCTTCTTAGTCTCCCACTGACGATTAACCCGTAGGTCCATCCTGGGGGAGCGTGCGAAAGACGACAGTACCAAATCCAAGGAAATCTACCTGTAGGTTTCCAGGAGGGACTGGAGCTTCGGAGTGCCGAAGGAGAACTCGGGAAAGTGCCGCAAGATGCACTGCAGCAGGAAATTGCAGAGGATCCGGTTCTGCTCCGGATCGTTCCGGGCATAGACCTTCGCGCCCCAGATATGGGTGACGAGGTCCTGCCGCTCGAAAGGATCGCCCAGCAGGGTATGCACCGCGATCCCCTTTTCTGCTGCGCACATGGCCAGGATCCGCTGCTCGGCAAAGACCATCCGGGACACGTTTTCGTGGGCCGGCGCTGCGTTTCCTTCCATGAAATCGATGGCGCATCCGATATAGTAGTCCAGGAAAGCCGCATCGGAGAAACAGGCGAGGGCCGTATTGCACGGACGCGCATTCCAGTCCCAGGCGGGGTTGTACTGATACCCATTCCGCGTCAAGAGGACATATCCGGAAGGATACACCTGCTCGTCGAGATTCTCGGTATGGAGAACGGTGACGGGATGCGAGGCGAACTGCGACCCGATCGGTTTCCAGACAACCAGGTCGTTGTCGATCATCGCGATGGGTGTTCCCTCTTTCCGCAGGGCGAAAAGCTTGGCGCCGGCCCAGAAGATCCTGTAGTCGATCGTCGAGGGAAGATGCTCCAGCGTATCCACGTCGATTCCCCCGTCATACAGGCCCAGCAGGCCCACCCGCTTGTAATAATCGTATCCGACCTTGTCCGTATAGAGTTTGATCTCCCCGTTCAGTTTCCGCCACATGAGGGCGGAAAGGATCGTACACAGGATGATCGGATCCTCAATGAAGAACTCGGCACCTTGGAAAGGAAGGGTGCTGTTGATATGGAGGGCTTTCATCGCTTGGGGTGAAAAGAGGTTACTTCTTTTTGGAAGCAGTCTTCTTCGGTGCCGCCTTCGTCTTAGTGGCCGTCTTCGCCGCTTTCGCAGAGGTGGACTTCTTCGCTGTGGAGGCCTTCTTTGTAGAGGGTAACTTCTCAGCCGCGTCCTTTGCTTTCTTAACCGTATCGTTGACGGCTTTTGAAATCTTGTCCTTCGCTTTATCGACAGATGACTTCCCACCCTTAGAGGTTTCCGTCACCTTCTGTTTGACCTCCTCGTAGATACTTGAAACCTTGTCTTTGATCTCCTCGGCGAGACGTGAAGCCTGGTCCTGGGCCAGATCGATTTTGTCTAAGGCTGCCTCGATAGCTTCCTTTGCGGAATGGTCAGCCAGGATGGAGCCGCCGACCATACCCTCAAGAATAGGCGCCAGCTTGGAGCCACCGCCGTCCACGCGGGGGCCTACGCCTCCGGACGTTTCGCCAGCTCCGCCCGGGCCAAAACCGAATGAACCTGATCCAGAGCCGGATCCGGACGTGTAAATGGGCGGAGGAACAGGACCCGGTTGAGGCGGAGGAGTACTCGGAGAAGGGATCGGGTCCGGATTGGGGGGCGGCACGAATTCCGGGACGACCACCCGCACCAGGCACGTAGCGACCCGCTCTCCTTTCTCCGTCCGGACATAGATCCGCGATTTTCCCACCTTCAAGGCCTTGACCTTGCCGGTCTGGTCGAGCTCGACCACTTCCGGATTGCTGCGGCTCCAGGTGAACTCTCCCTGGGAGCTGGGGTACAGCTGGACCTCATCCCCAACGAGCATGTCAAACTCCTTCCGGTCCAGCCGCAGGGAGGAGACGACATCGGCGGTGTCCGACGCTTCCACGACCCGGATGCTGGCATCGAGCATGCCCATCAGCGTGCTCAGTCCGGTAGGAACGTGGTCCTTCGAGGCGGCCATGTGGACATTCAGGTTGGAGAAGTAGTCGTAGGTATAGTTCGAATTGGACTCGCTGACCGGCTTGGAGTAATTGCCCTTGAATTCATCGATCTCCTCCTCGTGCAGGTCCACCATCGCGTTGAACTTGATGTCGAGCTCGTCCACCGAGAAGAACGGGACGGGGACGATCGTCAGCAGGGGAACGACAAGCGTCGCCGGACGGCCGTCCGCATAGAAGTTGAACGTCACGTTGACGACCTCGGTGCTGTCCTCGTAAAAACCGACGGAATAGATATAGTCGATCGACGAGTTCGCCGCCTGCTTCTGCGCATCGATACACGCCAGCAACGGAGACCCGAGCAGATGCGAGAAGGGCACCTGGTTGAAGGTGTTGTTGATCTGTTTTAACTTGTCTTCACCCATGGCATGGTCCGGCTACGTCGTTTCTTCATTCTTGACCACTTCCCCGACGGGGTCCCCATACAGGTAGTATTCGCTGAATCCCGGGTCGACAAGGAGTTTCTCGACTTGAGACTTCCGGAGGCTGACCATCTCGATGTAATCGTTGTCGGAAACGTCGAGTTCCTTGATCTGGCATTCCGTCAGGTTCACCCGCTGGAGCAGCGGGAGCTTCTTCAGATTCAGCCGGTGTTCCGAGTAGTTGGTGATCTTCTTGAGCCGGAGGATACGGAGCATCGTCAGGGGCTCGAAGTCGAAGATTACCCCGCCCCAGGGATCCTCGTTGAGGTCGGTCAGCTTGAGGCGCGTCAGATTGGGGACGGCTTTGAAATCGAGCTTCTGGACCTTGGCCGAATCGTAGGTGAGGGTCAGGTTCGTCAAGTGGGTCAAGATGGACAGGGCTCCGAGGTCCCGGAAAGGATAATCCTTGTAATTGATATACAACTCACGGACCTGCATGGCATCCACTTCCGCAATCCGGGTCAGGACCTTGTCCACCACTTCTTCCCCGTCTTCCTTCCGGGTAAAGATGGCCGGCGTATGGGTCACGTCGCACAGCAGGCGGACCAGCTGGTCGTCGGCGTCGGCGGGAATCTCCACGCTGTCGCTGTAGCTGCGGATACTGTTCCCGAGAACGCCGAGGACCTTGCTCAGGCCTGCGGGCATATCGTCCTGGGACGCCTTGACGTGGATGTCGACGGCACTTTCCACATTGTACAGCGAACTCTGGACATTCTTCGAATCATTGCCGGCGGCATAGCTGGCCGTGATTTCACCATCGGAGATCTTGACATTCGCCCGGAAATTGATTTCCAGGAGATCGATCGAGAAATACGGGATGGGGACGATGGAGAGGAGGGGGACGGTCAGCTCTACGGCTTGTCCATCCTGTATGAACGAGAAGGAGACCATGATGGCTTCCTTCTTGCCGTCGTCATCGGTTTCCAGGCCCACTTCTTCGATATACTCACGCGAGCACTGGGCGGCCTTCTCCTGCGCGTCGATGCAAGCCAGGAGCGGCGAACCGATCAGATGACTGAAATTGAGCGACCGGAGGGGTCTGTTTACGTCCAAGTCCCTGGGTGGCATGGGATCCTCACTTTGGTTTAACGGTTGAATTTGCTCGCTTTATCGAGATTGTTCTGGGCGTCGTTCACGTTGCTCAGGATATCCAGCGCCTTCTTCGATTCTTTCTTGTTGATTGTCAGGCGGAGCCTGCAATGCGGGCATTCCAGATACTGCGCGGAGATGAGCTCCGCAATCGTCGTCGGAATGAAATGATGGCACTTGGGGCACTCCAGCCCCGGTGTTCTCTGCTGCTGATTTCCAGCCATACCCTTCTATCTATTTTAAATTGGTTCTGTTCTTTGAATTCAACAGGCTGATCACCCCCTGGGAGATTCCGGCCTGTCCCATTTTTACCGTGACTCTGAGATTGCTGTTGTTGCGTTTTTCGGATTTGACATTGATCGCCTGGCTGAGGACTCTCCGTTCAACCTCAGGAACATAGTAGACGTTGGCTTCGCATAGCAAATCAAAGCCCCCGTCGGAAAAGCTGACCGAGAAGATTGGCGACAGGCCCGCCGTCGAAAGGACGGGAACCAGTTTTTCCACGGAGGACGACACCGCGCTACCATCCTGATAGAACGTGTACTGCACACATTTTTCTATCTGCGCGCCCAAAATCCGGAATGCCGTTCCACTGACCGGACAAAACTTCAGCTCGCGACCAGTGGGAAGGGAGGCCCCTTTCCGATTCAACGTGAACCCGTCAAACGTGTACGCCGTCTGGACTGTACTTGTACTGCTCCGGTCCAAGATCATCGGGAAATAGAAGACTCCGTCCATCAGGACAAAGGGTTTCTGGTTATAGCTCTTCAAATTCGAAATCAATCTGCTGAGCTCGGCGTCTACCATCTTTCTCCTGAGGACTGCTGGCTCCGCCAAAATCTTCATACTCAAATCCCTTTCCGCAAGGGCTTTCTTTGGGGTGGCAGCCCGAACGGTCCCTAACCTTTGGTACAAAGATTTGACCTTGTCCGTATTGAGGACACCCACCTGGATAACGGGCTTGGTTCCGCTGCCGCTTTGTTTGTACTGACCCGCTGAAGTAGCTTTGTATTCAACGTATTTGCACATCTTCAGCGCCTCGTTCCTTGCCTTCTCCATCGCGAGTTCGGGCTCCGAGAGTTCGCCATTTTTGGAGAAGTTTTCGACCTCATCAACCGCCACTGAATAATCGAAAGAAGCACGCTTGATGTGCAACATCGTCAACGGTACCAGCGTGATGGGCGGGACCTTCAACACCCGGGGAACATTCAGATCGTCATAGTAGATGAACTCCAGCGGAGCCATCCTTTCCAGGCGCTTCAGCATCTGCACATACTGCATATACCCTTGATATTCGACGTCAAGGGTCGTGGTCAGGGAGTTGCTCAGAACATCCGTCAGATTCTTGATAGCATTCATGTCGATTCTACGCGGTCTGGGAGTTGTTCTTTTTCTGCAGCATCGCGATCAGTCCGGAGGAGATGTCCGCCTGCCCCATCTCGACTTTGACGACGAGATTGGTGGTTTCATCCTCGGCGCGGTTCGAGGTCACCGAGACCAGCATGCCGGAACGTTCCAACTCCTTGAGGTCTTCCGCATCCTCACTGTTCCCTTTAACATTGAGGGCGAAATCGAAGACGGCCTCCTCAATATGGAGCATCGTCAGCGGAACCAGTGTCACGATTGGGATCTCGAGAGCCGCCCGGTCCCCATTCTCATCGAGGTACGAGAACTCCACGGAGCCGGCATCCTCCAACTCCTCCAGGATCTGCAGGTACCGCTGATACCCTTGGTACTCGGCATCCATGGTGGAGGAGAGGACGTTCCGCAGAAGAACGGCTATGTCGATAGTCTCACTCATATTGTCCGTTCCTTCTTTTGCGCTTATTGGTCATTCTTCAACTCCTGCGGTCCCACTTTGAGACGGAGGGTCTGGATGGACTCCGCCGGCATCTTCGCCAGGGCTTCCGCGTCCACGATGACCGGGATGGAATGCTTGGCGGTACGCTTGCGGAAGTAGCTCTCCATGCTCACCTCATTGGTAATCTTACGGACATTCTCGACGATGTTGTCGTCGAGCTTGTCCACGATCGTCTTCTTGAGGACATCCCCGCCCGGCAGGGCGAACAGCTCCCGGATGTCACCGTGCCCGAGGACCCGGCGTTCCGCGACCTCCAGGACTTTCTTGGCGATGTAGTCGCACTCGAAAGACCCGTCGGAATACATCAGGGCGCTGTTCTCGGACAGGGCCTTGGCGATGGCCTCGGAGACGAAGCGGTTCATCAGGGGATGGTTCGGGAGGTCGTCGACATAGCCGAAACCGTTCTCCTGGTAGGGCACCTTCGAACGCTTGACCTCCGCCGAGATCCTGGACAGGACAAGGCCGGACAGTTTTCCGGACAGCTTGCCGATGAACTTCTTCTCTTCCCGGGCATTGACCTCGGTCCGCACGGTGTCTTCGGGCTTGGTCGAAGCGATCGCGTACTTCACCTCGATGTCCAGCTCGCCGATCTGCGCCGCCGGCATCTTGAAATTGGCGGAAGCGCCTTGGGACGCATACTCCTCGCTCAGTTGCAGCGAATAGAGATTGGCATCGTGCTGGGCCTGGATGACATCCCGCAGGATGGAACGTACAATACGTCTGATATTGGTCATAAACGGACGGCTTTACTCTTTGATTTCAATCGATCCGGTCTGCTTTCCAGCGGTGACGGTGTACTTCCCGGCTTTCTCGAAAGTGGCCAGGATGCCATCTCCTGTCGTCGCTTTGGTGACGGACTCTTCCGGTTCGATCTTGATATCGGCAGGCGCGAACACACCTTCCCCGTTCTTGTAGGTGATGTAGATCTTCGAGCCCTTGGGCGCTTCTTTTTCGGT
>JAFYZE010000041.1 GCA_017548805.1 Bacteroidales bacterium | reverse complement strand
TGATTTGTTGTCCATTTCAGTTATCAATAATAAAGTGCAACTTCGTTCTTGAGCTGGTTGGCGCTGAGGATGTAGTCAGTGCCGTCAGCCGTAAATACCTGGGTCTGTGTAGGACCGACCTGGTCCTCGAGGATCTCATGGGAGAATGTGCCGTCGGCAAGGCGCTTGTAAAGGTTCAGCGTAAGCGGGCCGCGGCGGTTGCCGACCACGATGATGGGCTCACCTTTGAACATGCCGCAGCTGAGGCCGTGGCCGAACCAGAGTTCATCGGTATAGAGTTTCTCCCAACCTTCTCCCGCACGCTTGTAGACATTCAAGGTATTGCCATGGAAGGGTTCGATGGTCACGAGTTCGTCCATCCCGTCACCGTCCAGGTCGATCAGGCCGAACTCGCTGACTTCATGGTCGAACAATTGCTTTACTTCCCATTTTCCCTCATTCCTGGCCATGTAGAAGACGCCTTCCGCCCCGGAGAACAGTAGGGTGTCATCTCCGTTTATACGGGCCTTGAGCATGCCGTGGTGGCGCCAGATCTTGTCGTAGACAAGTTCCGGGGCGCCGGGGAGGCCGGCATCATCAAGCGGTATCACATAGAGCTCGCCACTTTGTGCCCAGTCTGCAGGCTCCGCCTTGAACTTGCTGCAGGATGCGGCGAATAGCCAGCTCCTGCCTTCCTTCTCGAGGATGTCGCAGCGGTGCGCGAAGGGGAGTGCCATGGCCTTGGTCGTCTCCCAGGTTTCGCCGTTGCGGCGGTGCATGTAGACACCCGCCTCCATCCCGACGAAAGGAGGGAATAGGCCCATTATGGAGTAGAAAAGGTCGGGATGGCCGGGAGCGGGAACAAAGCTCATGACTCCGCCGGGGCAGCCATTTACGAAGCTGGCCGTTTCGGCAGAAAGGTCGTGCAGGTAAACGGCAGGCGTAGTCTCCGAGCCGGCTCCGACATATGCCTTACCGTCAACGAAGAAGGCGTTGGCGGTATAGACGGATTGGATTTCGAGTATCGATTTCTTTTTCATCTCAACAAAAAACGGTATACATGAAGAACATGGTAAGCATGGCTGCAAGTCCGCACAGGAATGTTCCGAGGGTGTGCAGCTTGTATCCGGTCTTGATATTCATGCCGGACATCTGAGTCACCACCCAGAAGAAACTGTCGTTCACGTGCGAGACCATCATGGCGCCGGAGCAGAGGGCAGTCACGAGGATGGCCTTCTCAAGAGGAGCGTCGAAGCCCATGATACCCATCAGGGGAGCGACTATGGACGCGGTAGTGATGATCGAGACGGTGGAGGATCCCTGGGCGGTCTTGAGCGCGAATGCGATCAGGAACGGCAGCCAGATGCCGAGATTGAAGCGGGAAAGCGATTCGCTGAGAACGTCGGCGATGCCCGAATCCCGGAGGATCATACCGAAGGAACCGCCCGCAGCCGTGATCATTATGATAATGGCGGCGGAACTCAGTGACTTTCCTACCCATCCG
Source organism: Bacteroidales bacterium (assembly GCA_017548805.1). The sequence continues at coordinate 1,916 of JAFYZE010000041.1, read as the reverse complement.
GTCGTCGAGAGCATCTCCTTGTCGAACTTCTTAGGCAGGGTGAAAGCCAGGACCATTCCTATCAGGAGCGCCACAACGGGTTCGCCTACGAAGCCGATTATCTTTGCGAAGGTCCCGTCTCCGAACGGAGCGGACGGGAAAGTGGACACCGATCTGAGGACGATTAGCAACAGGGGAATCACGACGGGAAGGAATGACCTGGTGGCCGAAGGCGCGTGCTTGACTTTCTCAACGATATCGGCGTCCGTCTCATTGGGGTCAGGGTCGATATAGGTGCGTGAAGCCCATTTCGTGACGAAAGCCCAGGCAATCAGGAGGGGAAGGATACTCGCGGCGATTCCGGTGAGGATGACCAGTCCCAGGTCTGCTTCCATGATACCCGCTGCCGCGATGGGTCCCGGAGTAGGCGGGATCAGGCAGTGGGTGATAGTGAGACCTAGACCGAGGGCGCAGGCCGTGGCGGCGAGAGTGATGCCCGCCTTCTTGGACAGAGCGCGGTTGAGCGGGGTGAGGATCACGAAGCCCGAATCGGCATAGACCGGAATGGAGATGAAATATCCGAGGATAAGCATCGCCAGCGGCACCCGTTTCTCTCCGACGAGTCCCAGTACGCTGCGCGCCATCACATATGCTCCGCCCGACTCTTCGAGGAAAGTCCCTATGATGCATCCGATCACGATCACGATGCCGATGGAACTGACCGTGCTGCCGAATCCGTTGTTGACAGATGCGATAATCTTGTCAAGCGGGATGCCGGAGCACAGGCCGTATCCGATGGCCGCGATGATCAGGGCCAGGAAGGGGTGCAGCTTGAACTTCGTCGTCGAAACGACGATGAAAGCGATGGCAAGGATGAGGAGGATGATCAGCATGGCGTGCTATGCAAGGAGTTCCTTGATGGTGTCCGCCATGGTGTGGAGGATCAGGTAGCAGGAAGCCGAGCCGGCATCCATGACGCCCCTTGAACGCTCTCCGAGGCGGCTGGAGCGGCCGAGTTTGGCGACCATGTCCACGGTGCTGTCGCGGCCCTTGAGGGCGGCGGCATCCATGGCGTCGAGGGCGGCCTCAAACGGAAGTCCCTCAGCCGCGGCCTGGCTGTAGGCCTCATTTGCGGGGATCAGCACGTCCATCAGGGTCTTGTCGCCCACCTGGGCGGGGGAAATGGCGTGGATGGCGTCAAGGGCGGCCCTGAGGGCCTGTCCGAACTCATCGCGGCCGATCTCCAGCACATCGTCAAGGGCCTTGCCGATTGACATGAAGAATTTGCCGTAAAGCGGTCCCATCGAGCCTCCGATCTTCATCATGAGGATCTTGCCGAGGGTCTTGAGACTGTAGGAAAAGTCTCCGGGCTGCTTGTCGAGGGCTTCCCTGCACATGGTAAAGCCCTTGTTCATGTTGATGCCGTGGTCGCCGTCGCCGATGGCGCCGTCGATGTCGCTCAGGTACTGCTTGTTCTCCTGGATGGCGAGGATGAGCCTGTCAACGATGAGGCTTCCGGCCTCTTGTGTAAACTTGTCCATAGTCGTTCAGTCTTTGGGATATTGGGTGAGTCCGACGGAGTTGCATTCGAGGTCGAAGCACTCTTTCAGCTCGTCGTCGAGTTTCATGAGGGTGAGCGTGATGCCGGCCATCTCGAGCGATGTGAAATAGTTGCCTACGAGTGCCTGGTGTACCTTGATGCCCTTTTCTGTGAGGATCTTTTCGACCTCGCCGTAAAAGATGTACTGCTCGAGGAGGGGAGTGGAACCGAGACCGGATACGAGCACCACTACCTCATCGCCGGAAGCGAAGGGCAGGTCGGGGAGGATGACGTCGCACATGCGTTTCGCGATCTCGCCGGCGGTCTCCAGCTTGGCGACCTCGATGCCGGGCTCGCCGTGGTGGCCGATGCCGACCTCCATGTAGCCGGGCTCGAT
>JAFYZE010000040.1 GCA_017548805.1 Bacteroidales bacterium | reverse complement strand
CATCGACCTGTCCGATACCCTCGTCACAGAGATCCCCGAGGACCGCGCCGCCATCCTCGACCGCATCAAGGCCTGCGGCGTTGTCGGTCTGGGCGGTGCCACCTTCCCGACCCATGTCAAGCTCAATCCCGCTCCCGGCAGCGTGGCCGAGTGCCTCATCATCAACGGCGCGGAGTGCGAGCCTTACCTGACGAGCGACTTCCGCATCATGCTCGAGCGCCCGAAGGAGATCGTCATCGGAGCCGCCATCATGAAGAAGGTTCTCGGCGACTGCCGCTGCGTCATCGGCATCGAGGAGAATAAGCCCGAGGCGATAGAGTCGATGTCCAAGGCCGTGGCCGAACTCGGCTACAAGGGCATCGAGGTCCTCTCCCTCAAGAAGAAATATCCCCAGGGCGGTGAGAAGCAGCTCATTGACGCCGTCATGCGCCGCCAGGTCAAGTCCGGAGGACTGCCCATCAGCGTCGGTGCGGTCGTGCAGAACGTCGCCACCTCCCTTGCCGTCTACGAAGCCGTCCAGAAGAACAAACCTCTGGTCACCAATGTCATGACGATCACCGGCGACTGCCTGCCCGTCGAGAAGCAGCACAACTATTTCTTCCGCATCGGCATGCCGCTCAGCTATATCGCCGAGTATGCGGGGGGAGTCCCGGAGGGCGCGGCCAAGATCATCAGCGGCGGTCCCATGATGGGACGCGCCGTGGCGAACATGGACGCCTGCACCGTCAAGGGTTCTTCTTCCCTCCTGTACCTTTCCGAAGGCGCCACCAAGCGCTCCGAGCCCGGTAACTGCATCCGCTGCGGACGCTGCGCGGATGCCTGCCCGATGGGCCTGGAGCCTTTCTTCCTCTACAAACTCGCCAAGGCCGGCGACATGGAGCAGCTCGAAGCCAATGCAGTGCATGACTGCATTTCCTGCGGCTGCTGCCAGTTCAGCTGCCCGGCCTTCCTGCCTCTGCTTGACCAGATCAACATCGCCAAGGGCCAGGTCCTCGGCATCATCAAGGCACGTGCCGCCGCGGCCAAGGCCGCAGCCGAAGCCGCCAAAAAGTAAAACGGATCATTTATGGACAAATATTTAGTTTCACCCAATCCGCACGTACATGCAGCCGTGTCCAGCGACTCCCTGATGAGGGACGTCATCATCGCGCTGCTGCCTGCTATCGTGGTTTCGGTCGTCTTCTACGGATGGTCCGAACTGCTGGTCCTGGCGGTGGGCGCGGTGTCCTGCGTGCTGCTCGAGTACGTCATCGCCAGGTGGCTGATGAAGGACATGCACCTGTTCAGCGGCTCGTCCGCACTGGTCACCGGCCTTCTCCTCTCCATGAACCTCCCTTCCTCCACCCCCTGGTGGGTGGTGTTCGTCGGAGCCATTGTCGCCATAGGCGTGGCCAAGATGAGCTTCGGAGGCCTCGGCCAGAACGTCTTCAATCCAGCCATCACCGGCCGCGTATTCCTGCTGGTCTCGTTCCCGACCTACATGACCCGCTGGGAGATTCCCGGCGGCCTGTGGGGCGCTGACGCCGTCACCGGAGCCACTCCGCTCGGCGCCATCAAGGAAGGCCTCATGCAGGGCAGTACCGTCCAGGACATCATGGCTGCCAACGGCTACAGCTACGGACAGATGCTCTTCGCCAACCTCGGCGGCTCGGCCGGCGAGATATCGGCGATAGCCCTGCTCCTCGGCTTCGTCTACCTGCTTGTCCGCAGGGTCATCAAGCCTCACATCACCCTGTCCATCTGGGCTACGGTGATCGTGTTCGCCGGCATCATGTGGCTCATCAACCCCGCCCGTTTCACCGATCCCGTCTTCAACCTCCTCACCGGCGGCATGATACTCGGAAGCTGCTTCATGGCTACCGACTATGTCACTTCCCCGATGAGCGACAAAGGCGGCATCATTTTCGGTGTGGGCATCGGCCTCATCGCGATGCTGATCCGTTACTTCGGTTCCTATCCGGAGGGCGTTTCTTTCGCCATCCTCATCATGAATGCGGCAGTGCCTCTCATCAACAGGTTCTGTCACCAGAAAAAGTTCGGGAGGGAGTAATATGGCAGCGAAATCCACACTCAAGAACATGGTCCTTTGCCTGACACTCGTGTGCCTGGTCTGCTCGGCCGTACTCGCAGTGATATACGCTATCACCGCCGACCCGATCAAGGCCGCCGAGCAGAAAGCCCTGGTAGAGTCCATCAGCCAGGTTCTCCCTGACGGAGGCGAGCTCTCTGACGCACTGTCCGCCGAGTTCGCGGGCCAGAAATACGAATACTATGTCTCCACGGCCGACGGCGCCCCCGCCGCCTATGCCGTGAAGTCCTCCACCGTCGGTTTCGGCGGCCCGCTCACCCTCATGGTAGGCGTGCTTCCGGACGGTTCGGTGTACAACACTTCGGTCCTTTCGCACAGCGAGACCCCCGGTCTCGGCGCGAAATGCAACACTGACGCGAAGTTCATGGACCAGTGGAAGAGCCTCGGCCCCGACAAGGTGATCAAGGTCACCAAGGACGGAGGCGATATCGACGCCATTACGGCCTCGACCATCACCTCCCGCGCCTATTCCCTGGCTGTGAGCAATGCCGTGGCTTTCGTCAAATCCATCGTTAAAGCAGAGGAGGATTAAGTATGGGCAAATGGTCAACATTCACTGACGGATTCGTCAAGAACAATCCTACGTTCGTCCTCGTGCTCGGCATGTGTCCTACCCTTGCGACGACCACCTCGGCCGTGAACGGCCTGGAGATGGGACTTGCCACGCTTTTCGTGCTCGTCCTTTCCAACATAGTCATATCCCTGCTCGCACCGGTGGTTCCGGACAAGGTCCATATCCCTGTCTACATCGTGGTCATCGCCACTTTCGTGACGGTGCTCCAGTTCGTCATGCAGGCATATACCCCCGATGCGTACAAGACCCTCGGACTCTTCATCCCGCTTATCGTTGTGAACTGTATAGTCCTCGGCCGCGCCGAGGCGTTCGCCAACAAGCACGGCGTGCTTGAGTCCCTGCTCGACGGCCTCGGCGTGGGTCTCGGATTCACCATTTCGCTGACCGTCATCGGCATCGTCCGCGAGATCCTCGGAAGCGGTTCCGTATTCGGTTGGAAGTTCATCAGCGGAGACGGCATCCTCGCATTCGTGATGGCGCCGGGCGCGTTCCTCGTGCTCGGATACCTCATGGTCCTGTTCAACAAGTATCTGAAAAAGAGTTAGAGCCCTATGGAATACATCATCATCATTGTTTCGGCGATATTCGTCAACAATATCGTACTGTCGCAGTTCCTCGGGATCTGTCCTTTCCTGGGTGTCTCCAATAAGCTTTCCACCGCCACCGGCATGTCCGGGGCAGTGTGCTTCGTCATCACCCTCGCTACTTTGGTCACATTCCTCCTGAACAAGTACCTGCTGGTACCGTTCGGACTGGAGTTCCTCCAGACCATTGCTTTCATACTTGTGATCGCCGCCCTCGTGCAGATGGTCGAGATCGTGCTCAAGAAGATCAGCCCTTCGCTGTACCAGGCCCTGGGCATTTTCCTCCCGCTGATCACCACCAACTGCGCCGTTCTCGGCGTCGCCATTACCGTGGTCACCAAGGAATTCACCTTCGGTACCGAGTCCCACATGCTGGGCCTCGGCCAGGCCATAGTCTATGCTGTGGCGACCTCCCTTGGTTATGGTCTTGCGATGGTGCTCTTCGCGGGACTCCGCGAGCACCTGGCGCTGAATGAGGTTCCGAAGTCCTTCAGGGGTCTTCCGATCGCCCTCATCACTGTCGGTATCCTCGCCCTTGCCTTCCTCGGCTTCTCCGGTATCGTCTAGTCGGTGAAGCCGCGCATGATGGCGGTGGGCCGGCCGTCGGAGCCGAAGGCTCCCAGGCGGTAGCGGGACGGCCGGCACTCCGGCTCCCAGTAGAACACGCCGTGGCAGTGTCCGCCGGTATTGTTCCGTGCTTCACTTATAATACGCGCAAGCTGTTTCCGGCCGTCCTCCAGGACGGTCGGATTGTTTTCGTCCACTTCAAAACCGGTCTCGACGATGATAGTCTCCTTGCCGAAACGCGAATGCACCTTCTTGATATTGGCGATGCAGTCGGAGATGACCCCGTCGGCGTCATTGCGTCCCTTTTCACGTGCCCAGTAGGGGTATAGCGACATACCTACCATATCGTATTCCACTCCATATTTCTCGAGCACTCCGAGGTTCTTTTCATAGACATCGAAGTTCCAGCCGTCGTCCAGGTGGACGATGGTCTTCGTGCGAGGGAATACGCTCTTGGCGGCCTCGTGGCCGGCCTGGATGAAGCCGGCGTACTGATCCGGCGCGAAGTCGATGTGGCCGACGGTGTCGGCATACTCGCGCTCGGTGCTCCCCATGATGCCACGCCCGCGCTGGTAGTCCCAGAGGAGTCCGTGGGTGGTCTCATTGCCTATCTGGACCCATTCCGGCTCGATGCCGTTGTCCTTCAGCATCTGCAGCACCTCGACGGTATGGGCGCGGAGGTCCTCCTTCATCTGCTCGAAGGAGTGGCCCTGCCAGGCCTTCGGCACCGGCTGATGCTGGGGATCGGCCCAGTAGTCGGAGTAATGGAAATCCACCATGATGGCCATGCCCTGCGCCTTTGCGCGGCGGCATTTCTCCAGCAGGTCGCGCTTGTCGCAGAAGCCTCCTATGGGGTCTACCCAGACCCTGAAACGCAAGGCGTTGAGGCCCAGCTCCTTCATCAGGGCGCTGCATTCCTTCGCTTCGTCTCCCTCGAAGCCGTACAGGTTTTCGCCGCGTGACTCCATCTCGGTCGCCCAGCTGATGTCGGCGCCCAGCCAGAAGGTCTTGTCCCTTGCCGGTTCCGTATCTTTTTTCCTTTTCCTGTCTTCCTTCTTTTCTGCATCCTTCTTTTCGGAAGGTTCCGGAACGGGCTCGTTTTCATTGCCGTCATCGGTCTTCCGGGCGGTGTTGCAGCTTGCAAGGAGCAGAAGTGCGAAACTCAGGAGAAATATGTGTTTTTTCATGATGGTATGCTTGATGTCTGATGAAAAATGCTTGTTTCGGCGAAAATAACAATCCCGGAGGACTAATCCAAAGGGAATTTTCACTATATTGTCAAATTAAAGGACTACAAACGTCATTCCTGTATGAAAAGAAAGCGTTTCGTCATCGCCATCCTTGCGCTGCTATGCATCCCCGCCATGGCCGTCTTCAACGAGAAGGACCTTGGCAACACCCTGTCCGTGCTCCGCTACGAACTCAAGCAGGAGTATGACAGGCTGAGTGCGACGGGGACCGAGATGCAGGCCCTCGACGAGGAGCAGCACCAGCAGATGGTCGACATGATCAAGAAATACAATGAGCTCTCGCTCATGCTGTATTCGCAGAATGAGGACTACACTTTCGATATGACCTACGCCCTGAAGGAAGTGTCCCGCGAATACGAGATGTTCAATTCCGGCAGGATGCCCTACGACCAGCTCGTGGGGGGACTGGACGCCGAGATAGACCGTTACGAGCGGCTGCTGGAGTCGCTGCGGCGGCTGCCGGCGCCGGGGGACATCCCCCAGCTGCCGGACTCGCTCCGCCGCGACAGTCTCATGCGCCGCCCGCCGGTGATCCGGGAGAGGATCGACAGTCTCGACACAGTGTCGCGCAAGCAGGCTTTCCTGCTTGACGAGGAGAGCAAGGACGACAGGGATGCGTGTATCTTTTATGCAGAAGCCCTGCTGAACCTTTACAAGGAAGGGAAGGAGCAGATACTGACCGACAGCCAGCATTATGAGAGCGCCAACGCCCGCCTCAAGGAGTCTTACGACTATGCCCAGGAGCGGTACCGCATCATCCAGAAGAGGATATTCACGCAGGGTCAGGAGAACTACCTGGAGATACTTACCCATCCGGGCAAATACATCAAGCAGGCCATCCATGAGTTGCGCACCAAATACAGCCGCCGCCTGGACGGCACCTCCGGGGTGCAGAGCGAATGGCGCGGCCCCGTCGTTTTCGGATTCTTCCTCCTTGTGGCCATCTGCATCGGCCTCGCCACGCTTCTGAGCCGCCTGGCCGTCAACATCCTCATGAAGCGCGTGAAACGCATGCAGACGGACCGCTTCCGCAACAGCAAGAGTCTCATCACCTTGCTTTGCGGCACTGCGCTTTTCCTCATTGCCATCGCTTTCGTTTCGGCGTTTACGACGAATAATTTCATCGCACAGGCATCCAAACTGCTGCTGATATTCTGCTGGATGATGGTGGCGATATTCCTGTCGCTGCTTATCCGCCTCAGGCCTGTGAGGTTCCGCTATGGGATCGGGCTTTATATGCCCGCCATCCTGATCGGCTTCGTGGCGATCTGCTTAAGGGTGATGTTCATCCCCAATACGGTGATGAACATCCTTTTCCCGCCCATCCTGGTCGTATGCATGTTCTGGCAGGCTTCCGCCTGCACCCGTTTCGCCAAGAAGACCGAACTGACAGACGAGGTCGTGTCCTATGTCACCCTCGTCGTGCTGGTCATCACTTCCGTGTTGTCCTGCTTCGGCTACATTTTCCTCAGCCTGCTCATCATCATGTGGTGGCTGTTCGCCCTTGCGATCGAGGAGACCATCATCGCACTTTACCGCATTTTCCATCAGGTGAAGGAACATCGTATAGGCGCTAAGCTCGAGACCCTCCGGCTCCAGGCCGAGGCTGATTTCCGCAAGATACACAAGGGAGAGTTCATCCGGCTTACATGGCTTTATGACCTGGTGGAGGATGTCATTCTGCCTGTCCTGGCGGTTGTGTCCCTGCCTTTGAGCGTGCTTCTCGCCCTGAAGGTGTTCGACCTGCAGGAAGTCTTTGACAATGTCTATTCCGCAGAGTTCTTCAGCTTCACCAGTTCGTCCGGAATGGATATCCTTAAGCTGTCCGCCAGCATGATAGTACTCGCTTTGTGCCTGTATTTTGTATTCAAGTATATCGCCTATTTCGCCAAATCGATGTTCCGGGACATCAAGCTCCGCAACATCATGCAGAATTCCGGCAAAACTTCGATCAGTGACGACGAGGTCAACCTTACGGTGGCCAACAACGTCATAAGCATCCTTGTCTGGGGCGTCTTCATCATCCTGCTGTTCCTCCTGTTCAATATTCCGACGGGTGCCATATCCATAGTGTTTGCCGGTCTCGCTACCGGTATCGGTCTGGCCATGAGGGACATCCTGAACAACTTCATCTACGGCATCCAGCTCATGTCCGGCCGCCTGCGCGCCGGTGACTGGGTCGAATGCGACGGCATCCGCGGCAAGGTCTCGTCCGTCAGCTACCAGAGCACCCAGATCGAGACGCTCGACGGCGCCGTCATTTCATTCCTTAATACCGCGCTTTTCAACAAGAATTTCAAGAACCTCACGCGAAGCAATCCATACGAGTTCACCAAGATCGTCGTGGGCGTTAAATACGGGACTGATATCGAAAAGGCCCGCCAGGTGCTAGTGGAAGCCATGAAGCCTCTCCAGGGCACGGACGAGTCCGGACTGAAGATAGTCGACGAAAAGCTCGGCGTCTATGTGACCGTCGAGGAGTTCGGCGACAACTCCGTCAACATCGCCGTCAAGCAGTTCGTGCTGGTTCCCCAGCGCAATTCCTACCTGGCCCGCGCCCGTGAAGTCATCTACAAGGCCTTGAATGAGGCCGGCATCGAGATACCGTTCCCCCAGAGGGACATCCATATCATTAACAGTTAGAACATGAAACCTACCGCCATCATACTGCTCAACTGCCCCGACCGTCAGGGCATCATCACCGAAGTCACCAAGTTCATCACCGACAACCGCGGCAACATCGTCTACCTGGACCAGTACGTGGACAGGGAGAACGGTGTGCTGTTCATGCGCATCGAGTGGGAACTCGAGGGCTTCCTCATTCCCCGGGACAAGATCAAGGAATACGTCAGCACGCTGTTCACGCAGCGGTTCGAGATGGAGTTCAGCATCTTCTTCAGCGATGTCAAGCCGCGCATGGCCATCTTCGTGAGCAAGCAGAGCCATTGCCTCTATGACCTCCTGGCCCGCTACAAGGCAGGGGAGTGGAACGTCGAGATCCCCTGCATAGTGAGCAACCACGAGGACCTTCGGGAAGTCGCGGACCAGTTCGGCATACCTTTCCATGTCTGGTCCATAGCCAAGGACCACTCCAACAAGGAGGAGGTCGAGCGCGCTGAGATGGAGCTGCTCCGCAAGGAAAAGATTTCCTTCATAGTCCTCGCCCGCTACATGCAGATCCTCAGCGAGGAGATGATTCGCGAATATCCGCATCATATCATCAATATACACCATTCCTTCCTCCCGGCCTTCGTGGGTGCCAAACCCTACCACCAGGCTTACGAGAGAGGTGTCAAGATCATTGGCGCGACCAGCCATTACGTGACCGGAGAGTTGGACGCCGGCCCGATCATCGAGCAGGACGTGGCTCGCATCACCCACAAGGATACGCCCGACAGCCTCGTGCTCAAGGGACGCGACCTTGAGAAGATCGTCCTGAGCCGTGCGGTGACCAAGCATATCGAGCGCAAGATCCTTACTTTCAGGAACAAGACCATCATATTCAGCTAGCGGTCATGTACCGGCATTTCGTCTTCGACATAGACGGTACGCTGATCGATACCGAACGCACGGGGGTGCTCTCCCTCGTGAAGACTGTCCGTGAACTTCTCGGCATGGAAATGCCATACGAAGAAGCCTACGGCTATTTCGGGATTCCCAGCGCGAAAGTAGCTCCGCTGCTCGGCTATGCCGATGCGGAGCGTTTCGGGGCGCGCTGGGAGGAGAATTTCGTGGAGCTGATGCACCTGATGAAGCCCTTTGAGGGCGTGGAGGAGGTCCTGGCAGCCGTCAAGTCCGCTGGGCGGACAACGGGCTGCGTGACCTCACGCAGCCTCTACGAGTTCGGGAAGGACGTCCACATGCAGGCTCTGGTAAAGTATATCGACCATGTGGTCTGTGCCGAGGACAGTGAGGAGCACAAGCCATCGCCGGCTCCCATGTTCGCATATTTCCGTAAGGCTGCAGCAGGTTCGCAAAAACTTGTCGATCCTGCCGAGTGTATCTACATAGGCGACACGATGCACGACTGCCAATGCGCAATGGGCGCGGGCTGCGATTTCGCCCTGGCCGACTGGCAGGGCCGCGGCCTCCAGGGCATCCCCGCCCGCTACCACCTCAAATCCGTCAGTCAGATTCTCGACCTTCTCTGATTTATCTCGGGAGATACCCGTGCCTGACGAGGTCTTCGCGGGCATGGACCGGGCAGGTGTATCCGCTGTCGATTACGAACAGGTCGTCCGCGACCTCGATGATGGATTCGTAGAGATGGTCGGAGACGATGATCCCTTTCTTTTCCTTCTGCTCCTCTATCAATCCCTTCATCTTCTCCGCGTGTATCGGCGCTATTTGGGCGAAGGGCTCGTCCAGTATGCAGAACGGAACATCGGACATCAGTACCAGATACATTTCTGCGACGCGGGCCTCTCCGCCCGAAAGCTCGCCCGGGGTCTTGAAATGATATCGGTGGAAACGGGTAAAGCTCTGGACAAGTCCCTCATAGTCAACCTTGTACAGATTGAATGCCTTTTCGAGGGTCATGCCAGCCGGAATGAGTGGCGTTTGAGGCAGATACCTGACATACATGCCGATATGGCTCCGGTCGGTGTTGCCGTCGTTGACCCGCACGAATCCCTGCTGCGGCTTGATATTGCCCATGATGCACTTGAACAGGCAGGATTTCCCGGATCCGTTGCGGCCGAGCAGTCCCGTGACCCTTCCTGTCTCGGATGTCATATACGCTCCGCTCAGTACCAGGTGCGTGCCGAAAGCCAGTCGCACGCTGTCAACGAGAAGGCTATTGTGCTGGGATGAAGGCATGGGACAGGGATAATGCGATGATAATGAGAAGCACGAAAACCAAGGCGTCTACCACGACGGGAATGTAGCGGTATTCGTTGCGGCTGAATCCGAGGTTGAGGTAGAAGAAGGACTTTTCGCCGGCGGCCAATGCAAAGAAAAGATATGCCGTGACAGGGATGCTGAACACCTTGATCAGGATAAGCGCAGGGGTGCTCAGGGGCCACATGAAAGCAAAGACGGCGCAGACTATGTCGACTATACCGGACACGATGTAGTACATCCTGCCGTATCTTCCTGATAACCGTATTTTCTGAGTCAATTTCATAAACTGAGGCCGACCCTTACCTGCAAATACCATTCCTTCATCCGGGTATAAGCCGTATTGAATTGATGATCCTTCCGCAGGCGGGGCCTTCACGGCGGGCGGAGAAGAAAGAAGGGTCTGTGTAGGTATCAATGCCGGAGACAAATATGCCGGAGGCGGGGATTCCGCATTCTTCCAGGATCCAGAGGTTCGCCTGGAACAGGTCGATGTGATGGCCTCCCGACATGGGAGTGCCGTCGCCTGGGCCGCGGTGCGACCATATCCGTGGCATGGGGAAGCCGGCATCCTTGAACTTTTCCACCACTTCTTCTCCGACTTGGAAACTGTCCGGACCTATCGCCGGCCCTATGATGGCACTGAGGTCCGATGGCTTGCAGCCGAAGTCGCTCTCCATGAAGGCGATGGTCTTCTGCGCGATCTTCAGGACTGTTCCTTTCCACCCGGAGTGGACGGCCGCGACGACCTTTTGGACCGGGTTGTACAGAAGCACGGGGACGCAGTCCGCCGTCCTGACCCCGATGGCTACTCCTGGAAGCTTGCAGACGAATGCGTCATAGCCTTCCAGGTCTTCCCTCGTCATGTCGGGACGGTCTATGACGGCGATTCTGGAGCCGTGTACCTGATGTCCCTGGATGACCGGATACGGCAGGGCGGAGGCCCTTCTTGTAGAAAAGGCTTCCGCCCCTGGTCCGGGATTGTATCTCAACAGATTTTCATACATGATCCTTACTCAGTTGCTTTAAGCTCCTTAAGCTGAGCCAGCAGGTCATCGGCGGCATTCAACTGGTCGCGGCGGAGCTTGAAGCCGATCACCATTCCCAAGCCGATACCTACCGTCAGACCGGAAATTGCTCCGAACAGTTCGGTCCCAGTGAGGCCCAGATCCGTGACGGCCTGCCATATCAGCCATCCTAGCCACAGGGCGAGTACTGGCAGGGAGAACTTTATCCAGTCTGCGTGGATTTTCTTGTACTTGCGGAGTTCTTCAGCAGCGGTGACCATGTCTTTATCCATGCTGGGGATGTGACGGTTGGTGAGGAGAGTGGCGATGATGGCCACCAGCATCATGACATCAGTTGCGATCACGAAGGGCAGCGACAGTCCCAGTTCCAGGAATGAAGCGGACATAAGTATTCCCGCGAATCCGAACACGATGGGGAGGTTGGACTTGAACCGCAGGCGGCTGATCGTCTGGCTGCAGGATTTGCGGAGTATCCTTTCGTTTACAATCTTCTGGGTTTCAAGCTTTTCCTTGAGCTGCTTCATCTGCTCCTGCATCTCGAGGAGGGTGTTATCTGTGTTTTCCATTTTACTGCATTTTTTTGAGTTGTTCCTTGATCCTGACAAGACGGACGGAAACGTTCTTTGCGGTGATACCCACTATCTGGTCGATCTCGTCGTAGCTGAGGTTCTCCAGCCAGAGCAGGACGATGGCTCTGTCAAAGGGACCCAGTTTCGAGATACGCCCGCGGAGGAGTTCCGCCTGCCTGGACCCTTCGTCCGTGTCCTCGAACAGGTCTATGTCGAGGGAAAGGGGTTCGGTGCGGAGGATGCGCCGCTGCGAGCGGTCGTGGGAGATACAGGTGTTGAGGCTGACCTTCCAGATCCAGGTCCCCAGTCCGGACTCTCCGCGGAAGGATCCGGAGCCCTTCCACAGGTTGATGAGGATTTCCTGGAAGAGGTCTGCCACCTCGTCCTTGTCGGTGGAGAACATGTAGCAGACGGTGTAGATCGTGCTGCGGTGTTCCCGGACCATCATTTCAAATTCGCGTTCTGTCATTGTCTTGTCATTTGTTTCTGCCCGTTAGACGCAGGAACTTCCGAAAAACTACAGAAATATAAAGCGAATATAATAAAAACTGTACTTCGAATCGCGAAACGGGCTTGGAAATGCCGTTTTTGCTCCCGTTTGCCGTTTTTTCGGCGAAATGGGAGCAAAACAAGCTTTTCTGCTCCCGAAACGCGAAAGCCCGGCCAAAATGGCCGGGCAACTGCGCGTGCGATACCTTTGACAATTATCGAACTATCATTGAAGGTTTTCTTGCCGTTGGAGAGTTCTGCCAATGGTTATATGAGTGGAGAGATTAGTTAGAATTCATAAGAGACCCGGAAACCAAGGGCGTGGAATTGCCCCAAGCTGCTTTGATAAACATCTTCCGCCTTGAGTGCTCCTTTTAATTCGTAGAAGGCACGGAGCGCAATACCGGTATTCCCTGTCAGATTGAAACGGTATCCAGCACCTGCCGAAAGGAAAGGTCCGCCATAATGATAGCGGGATGGAAGGAACAATCCTGCACGGAAATCAAGACTGATACCCGAAAGATTAGGATTGAAATAGCGTCTTATGTTCAGAAAGACAGGACACTCGGCAAATTTCAAGGTCTTCGGCTGGGAGAAATCCCAATAAAAGGTCGGCCATATATCGGCAGTTGAAGGGTCATACTCTTCATTTTCAAGAAACATTCGGTTATAACCGATTCCAAGTCCCCAGAAAACCTTTTGGTTATGATTGACTCCTATGACGGCATCCGCACCAAAGGCGCACCCTGTCTTGTTAGCAACAAGAACCTTAGCTCCCGGCTCTATCGCACCGCTGAAGCGGTTCTGAGCAAAAGCGGCTGTTGAAAAGCTGAGCAGTCCTGCCACAAGGATAATTAAAAACTTTCTCATAGTCATGCTTTTAGAAGCTTATGTTATATAGATGCATTATTGAGAAGAGATGTTGCATGACCATATAAAAAAGAGATAAGCTCTTGCAAGTTTGTTTCCTTGTGCTGCATGAAAAAGTGATGGGTTCTGTCGAATGGCTACAAGATTGTGATGCTTTTCTACATCGATAAGTCTTTTGAGATGTAGTGTATTTCCGGAACGAGAGAAAGACAAAACACCCCTGTACATCCCCGTAGAAGTTGGTTTTTTACATCTGTTATCCCTATGATTTCCTTCGAGAAAGAGTAGGTGAAATAGGTATGCATCAATGTCTCGTGTTGATTTTACCCAGTCGGCAAAGAGAAAAGACTTCTACTACTCCTGCTTTTTTAACTTGACCTACTATTTATGGAAAACGAGTAGCAATGAACAAGTACAAACGACAATACCGGGAGTTGGACGATGAGACCAAGAAGAAGATAGCAGCAAGCCAGCGCGGGAGGATGAAATCCGAGTTGCATAAGCAGCACATCAGTCAAGCAATGGAAGAATATTGGCAGACGGTTCCGCACCGACCGACATCAGGTGAAACAATGTGACAAGCCACCACTTATCAAGGGGAGGAAGTCATCAAAAATAATGACAAGTAGAGATGAGAATAAGTGATTACATTCGACAAGTTGAAGTTGGTAGCCGATATTCGAGCCATCAAGATTCAGGACGAGTCCCAATTTGAATTCATAGAGAAAGATGGTATTGTTTCTTCGTTGAAGTACTACCAAGAACATCCTTTCCTCTTGAAGATAAAGGTCGATTACGAATGTAGAGAAGCAGTCATCGAGTTCTGTGGAAAGATATTGGGAAAGGACTATCCGAAACTCATCTCCATGGATACCATTAAGCAGTGTTTTGAGTCTATAAATGACCTCGGATTCGTTGAGGTGGATATCGATGCGATGATGGATGCTGAAGTCGTAAAATGCGATGTAACCAAGGATATTCCCGTAGAGGATGTAACGCAGGTCACGGACTATATCCGTAGCCATATCAAGAGTTATCAGCGGTTCATTTGTCGCAAGCTGAAGAACGGGAATGTGGTAGTGGAAAAGAATGTAATCAACCGAGAATACAAGAAACGAATGACGATATACGACAAGGGAAATGAGATGCGCCGGACTGCAAATAGACGGTTTGTGGAGAAGTATGGACTTGATGATGCATTCAGTGGGATGTGCCGCTTTGAACTGAACCTCGATAGCAAGGAGCAGATACGGAAATCACTCCGCGTAGCGGACACGAAACTGATGACCGTCCTTTCGGCTGATGCGGATCCGGTAACGGAGTTTCTTGACGAAGTAGTTGAACTGCAAGATGCCGTCGCTATGACCGACAGGAAGTCCTACATGACGATGCTTGTACTGAAGGATTGTGACTTTGATTTGGAGAAGGTGGAGGCAAAGATGCGAGCGTTCTATAGAAGCAAAGGAACGAGTATCAGTAAGGTGATGGCGCCGTACAGGGCGATGATGGAGCAGATGGATGGAAATGACCGAGCAGACTTTTGGAATGAGTTGCGCCGGAAACTGACCTGATGTGTCAAAACCT
>JAFYZE010000008.1 GCA_017548805.1 Bacteroidales bacterium | reverse complement strand
GGGCGGGTGTTGCCGGCGGCGCCGGGCACCTGGGCGGCGACACCGGAGGTGACGCCGTTCACAACCTGGGCGCGCGCGCCGCCCACGAGCAGCGTCGCCTTCTCCTGAAGGGTCATCGCTTTCAGGATCTCGTCGATGTTGTCCTGGCGGAGCTGAGGCTGCGCAAATGCGGACAGGCACAGCAGCCCTGCGGCTGCAATCATAATCAACTTTTTCATTCAGTCTGGTTTATTATTGGTTATCAGTTAAATGCTATATCTTGGCGGCAAGTTCCTTGATGCGCTGCATGTGCTGGGGGATGCTGATGTGCTGGGGGCACTTCGGCAGGCAGGCGTTGCACGAGATGCAGGCGTCGGCCCGGGTACCTTCCTCCTGCTCCTTGTAGAGCTTCAGGAAGGCCTGGCGCTTGGAGATGACATCCTTCTTGGTCGTATCGGTGGCAAGGAGCGCCTCGCTGGCGCTGTTGAACACCTTGAAGTTGCCGGGGATGTTGACGCCCCTCGGGCAAGGCATGCAGTAGGCACAGGCTGTACAGGGGATCTGTCCCTTGGACTTGTAGAGGTCCGCGACGGTCAGCATGAACGCCCTTTCCTTCTCGTCGAAGGGTTTGAAGCCGGTGAACAGGGAGACGTTCTCCTTGAGCTGCTCCATGTTGGACATTCCACTCAGGGTGACCATCACGCCCGGCAGCGAACCGACGAAGGTCAGGGCGTTCGCGGCCGGCGTCAGGTCAGGATGACGCTCCTTCATCACGCCGGCGATGGCGTCGCTGACGCTTGCCAGCGCACCGCCCTTGACGGGCTCCATCACCAGCACGGGGATGCCCTTGCTGACGAGATGGTTGTAGAGGAATTCCGAACTGGTCGTGCCGGAAGATCCGCCCCAGCCGGCCGACATTTCCTTCCAGTCGACATAGTTGAGCTGTATCTGGACGAAATCCCAGTCGTAGAGGGCCGTGAGCTTCGGCAACTCGTCGTTGCTTCCGTGGAAGGAGAAGCCGAGATGCTTGATGCGGCCTTTCTTTTTTTGCTCCAGCAGCCATTCGAACAGGCCGTTGTCCTTAAAACGGGAGTTGAAACCGCCGAGGTTCTGCAGGTTGTGCAGCAGCAGGAAGTCCACATAGTCCACCTGAAGGTTCTTCAGCGAAGTCTCGAACATCTGTTTGCCGGCCTCGAGGGTGGCTCTCCCGTTCATGTTGGAGATCTTGGTCGCAATCTTGTATGAAGAGCGGGGATGGCGGCTCAGGGCCTTGCCCGTCACGACCTCCGATTCGCCGTAGGCGGGGGCGGTGTCGAAGTAGTTCACGCCGTGGGCGATGGCGTAATCGACCATCGCGTTGACGGCGTTCTGGTCAAGGGGCTGGCGGCGGCCATAGCCGCCTGAGCTGCCCGAGAGGGTGGGCAGGCGCATGCAGCCAAGGCCGAGCATTCCAAGGGTCTCTCCCATCTTGTCCCAGGTGCGGGAGTCTATCTTGGAGCCTTCCGGAGCCTCCTTCCACGGAGCGGGCTCCGGAAGCCCGGCGGCACGTGCCTCGGGGCTGGCGCCATGCAGGATCTGGCCGCCTACGGCGAGCCCCATTCCTGCATAGATGAGACCCTTGAGGGCCTCGCGTCGAGTCATCTTGTCATTCATGGTATATAAGTTTCTTGGTCTGAGGATCGCGGGAAAAATGGCGGAAGAACTCCCACATCTCGCGGGCGGCGCCCTTGTAGTTCCAGTGGCCGTAAGGCTCGAGGGCAATCATCCTGACGAGGGGCTTGTCGTCCTTGTACAGGGTGCCCTCGTGCATGGTAAGGTCGTCCATGGTGGAGACGTTCCTGCGGTCGCGTACCGACATTCCAAACATCGGGTCGAGGGAGGCGTTGCCGGTCTCCCCTATCTCCATGCCGTTCAGTTCGGCGATGGTCTTCACCGCCCTGACGAGCCAGCCCTTAGAGGAGGCATCGTCGTCCGGAACGTCCGTGAACTTGCTGTCGTTGGTGCCGGAGACCAGCATGTAGGCGATCTCCATGTTGCCGTTGTAACGCTTGATCTGCTCTGCGATCTCTTCCTTGCTGCCCATGTTGAAGCGCGGCTCATAGATGAGGCCACCGGCCATGGAAGCGCCCGCGGCGAAGAGGTTGGTCTTGAAGATGCATAGGTTGGTGGTGTTCATGCCGCCTGCGGAAAGGCCCTGGACATACACGCGTGCAGGATCGATCTGGGGATACTTTTCAATGATGTGGCGAACCGTAGCCTCGATGCCGTCGGTACCCATCGAGGCATACTTGCCGCTGCCCTGCCATTCCAGCTCGGCGGTGATGAAATGCTTCTCGGAAGCAAGCTCCACGAAGCCCGAAGTCTCGGCCTGGGTGCGCGGATCGTTGGTATTGCCGTGCAGCAGGATGACCAGCGGAACAGATGCCTTGGAAGCATCCATGAGATTCTCGGGGATATACTCGTACCACAGGAAATCGCCCCAGCCGCAGAGATTCTGCTCCACGATGTTGCGCTTGACGTGGAGACGGTCGAACATGACGTAGCTCACGAGCTCATAAGGTCTGGTGTGACGGACATCGGTACCTTCGTACCAGGTCGTGTAGTTGTTGTAACGGTAATTCTGCGAAAGCAGCCTGTTCCAGGCGTCGATGAAATACTCGGCGTCGGACATGGGCGATCCGTTGATGAATATCCTCTCCACCTGGTGGAGGGGGTTCTTCCAGACTCCACCGCCCGACTCGAGGGCGTGATTAGCCCTGATGTAGTGGTCAATGACGGTCTTGTTCCTGCCGGCGCAATAGGTCGGGACGACGACGGGATTGAGCTTGGCCTTGACAGTGCCGTCGATCGTCAGGATGCCGGAGACGGCCTCGGCGTGCAGGGACAGGACATTGTTGATGAAGGTCGCACCGGCACCCTTGCCTATCAGCTTGAGGTTGTTGATGATGCGGAGGCGCTCGAGGAGCTTGTAATACACTTCCAGGTCAGCGGTCTGGGAAAAGGTCTTGCCGTTGGCAGGGTTGACTACATAGACGGTAGCCAGATATGAGTCTATATGGCGTTCCATCCCGAAGTTGCGGACTACGGACATCGGGTCGGAGACGGATCCGTTGTAATAGATGAAATAAGTGGGGTTGAGGGTGCGGTCGGCAATAGTCGCGGTACGGTCTGCGGTGATGCGCCATACTTTGGCGCCGACGCCGTCGACGGTTTCGGTCTTGAGTGCCTGCGCGGAAGCAGTGAAGACTGCCAGAAGCGCAAGGGCAAGTGAAATGATACGGAATCTCATTTTTCGCGTTAGTTATAATATGCAAATATAGCATTTATTCCGGCCTTATGAAACGGTAATCCTCAAACATTTCATATGTTTGGAAACACGCCTGTCCGACGACTCCGTCGTCCACGGTCAGCCCCCCTCCTCCCCGTGGACGCAAAAATCATCTCAAGAAAAGAACGGATTAAAACTCTACCCTCCAGTCGAAATTTGGGAGAAATGGTACCAGCGCAATCTCCTTCCAGGACTCAATAAAAAAACAACAGAAAGAACTCGATGCAAATCGGACGTCAAAAAGCGTAGGAGGATCATTGAGTTCTCAACAATCCTCCTACGCGAGGGGAAACGTCCTCCAGAGGCATTTTGGTTTGCACAGAAGGATTCCCAAGCCTTCGGGATTCCTTCTGCGAGTGTGTGAACCACAAGCTCCGGAGGGCAGCCGGGATTAATTGATCAGATATATCTTCTCGAGACCGTGCCAGGTGCACTTGACGGTGGCGCGGCCCTCGACGATCTTGCTGACCTCGAACTTGACGTCAGGCTCGGAAGCCGTGACCTTGAGAGTGGAATTGTCCGTGAGCGGACCGTAGACCTGATAGCGAATCTGGTCGGTGAGGCCGTTGGCGTTCGAACAGCGGATCGGGGTCGTAGGGATGTTCAGCTGCTTGCCGTCACAGGTAATGGTAACCTGAGGGACGACGGGCTTCTCGCAAGGAACGGTGCCCTTGGAGAATCCGATGCCGTGGAGGTCGAACAGGCCGATCGGGCGCTGGGGCTGCTGCGGGCGGGCTCCGCCGGGACGTCCGGGGAACTGCGGAACCTGAACCTCGGGACCCTCAACTACCAGATAGATGGCGTGCTTGCCGGTGAGGCCTTCGACGGCCGGGACCGCTACGCGGTAGTTGGTGATGGTGCGCTGGGCGTCCTCGGGGACATTGATGACCGCGATCTCACGGCCTTTCCAGGTATCATTGGCATACGGGCCGTCAAGCATCACGTGGATCTTGAAGGCACCGCGGCCGCTCGGGGTCAGGAAGAGGTCGAGACGGGTGCCGTCTCCCCTGTTCGCGCCCTCGAAAGCCTTGACGCCCTTGCTGTCCTGTGCCAGGCCGCCGAAGCCGAAGTACTTGAAGCCCACGATGCCACCGTTAGTGAGGCCGGCGAGATCCATGTTGTTGTTCCAGACGTCATGGTTGTCCTGGATCCAGTTCTGATCGGACATGTAGCATGCATAACCGGCTGAGTAATAGTTGTAAGGGGGCAGACCGTAGATCTGGAAGCCCTCGCTGGTGACCTCGGCACCGGTGTAGGTCTGGCCGTCGGAAGCAGCAGCCACCCATGAGTTGCCGGGAACGAAAGGATCATATCCGGTGATGCGGACCTGTCCTCCGTCGGCAACTTTCTTCTGGTCCCATTCGATCTTGACGGGAGCGACCATCGACTGGCGGGCGTTGCCGAATCCGCGCGGAGGACGGTGATAGAACACGTACCACTGGCCGTTGATCTCCTGGAGGGAGCCGTGGGTGTTGTGGGCAGCGTTGGTGGTGATCAGGTGCTCGCCGTTCTCGTCAGGGACGACGCCACGTGAGTCCACGAGGACTCCGCCGGAGCGCCAGGGACCCAGCGGCGAGTCTCCGTAAGCGTACCGCAGGGCGGAATTGGTGGACTCAAGGCCGTAATCGGGACCGCTGTAGCCTGAGAATACCATCACATACTTGTTGCCGACCTTGCGGATGCTGGAAGCCTCGAAGAAGTTGAAGCTACCGGGATCCTGGTCCTTGTAGAGATACTTGTATTCAGTTCCTTCCGGGTCACGGACAACTCCGTAACGGGAGCTGGCCGGGAGGAAAAAGTCGTTAATCTCGGTGCCGGGGCGCATTGAATACATGGTATTCTGGTCAAGCTCCACCGCTGTGGAATGCTGGAAACCATAGTATACATAAGCCCTGAAGCCCTTGTCGTAGTCGGGGTCTTTCTTGTCCGTGATCTCCTCGATGAAGACGGAGGGGTCGAAGTCGATGAGCGAGCCGGGCAGGCAGCCGCGGCCGTCCTCGGTGACATTGATGGGGACGAACGGCCCGTCGGGACGGTCGGACTTGCATACCGTGGCTATACGGCCGCGGCCGCGGGAATGCGGATACAGGTAATAGGTCTTCTTGCCGGTGGCCTTGTCCTTGACCTCGACGAGGTCGGGGGCATACATGGTGTCCCACTGGCCGTCGACGAACCATGTGAACAGGGGGCCTTCATCACGCCACTGGCTCAGGTCCTCGACCGGAGCCGACCACATGCGGACGTCGCTGCCGCAATAGGCTGTATAGGTGAGGTCATGCGAACCGATGATGTAGGCGCGGAACTTTCCGGGATTGTCAGGATCCTCGAAGACGCGCGGTTCTCCGTCGGGAATGTGCTCCCAAAGTGGCAGGTAAGGGTTCTGGCCCCATACCGACACGGCGGCGAGGAGCGCGAGGCAGGAGAGAAGTACTTTCTTCATAACTATTTAATTGGTTGATTTAGAACTCGAAGGTCCTGGGCTCGCCGGTGAACGAGCTGATGGTGGCGTGGGCGTTGCGGCAATAGAAGACGATGGTATTGTCGTCGTCGGCCTTGTACATGCCCCTCAGGCTGGGATTCTTGTCCAGCATGTCCTGCTTGGCCTCGATGCGCTCGTCAGGGATAAGTTCACAGGCGATGCGGATCCATTCCGCACCGCTGTATGCGCAGATCTCGGCCTTGGGATTGGCAATGAGCTGCTTGTAGACGTTCTTGACCTTGCCGGTCTGGATGTAGAGCTTGCCCTCGAAGATCTCGGCGGTGCCGAAAGGACGGACGCGGGGCTGGTCGCCCTCGACGGTGGCGAGGTAATAGGTGCCGCACTTCTTGAGGAACTGCTGCGCAATGGCGGCATTCTCGGGGTTGGGAGTGGTCTGTTCGGTCATGGTAGTTTGCGGTGTGTTTGCTTCCGCGGCCTTGTCAGCCGCACCCTTGGTTCCGAAACAGAAAACGGTGATAAGCAATGCAGCGGCCAGGCAGATGGAAAGGTATTTCATGATCATGTGGTTTTGATAACTGATACAAATATAACAATCTTCCCGCTATTTCAGTACAATCGGCCGCATCCTTCTACCGCAGGTCGAAGGATATGACTATATTTGCAGCATGAGACGATGGATGACAGTCATTTTGATGATGCTGCCGATGCTGGCCTGCGGACAGGCCCGGCCGGCGGGCCCCGGCTGGGTGACCAGCCCGGCGGACTCGCTCCTTGCGGAGCGTGTCCTGGCGGAGCTGGCGCCGCACGCCGGGGAGCCGGTGCCGGCACTGATGGTCCGCGCCGGAAAGGCCCTGGAGGGGCGGCCATACGTGGCCGGCACACTGGATGAAACGCCCGGCGAAAAGCTCCGCATCTACCTGACCCGCACCGACTGCATCATCTTCGTCGAGACCTGCCTGGCGCTGGCGCGCACATCCTCGCAAGGCGGTGACTTCGAGGCATTTGCCGATGAAATAAGGCAGAGCCGCTACCGCGGCGGCCGCGTGGAGTCATACGCCGACAGGCTGCACTACACGACGGAATGGGCCCGCCAGGGCGAAGCCCGTGGAGTATTGAAGGACATCACGGACGATCTCGGTGGCGTGCCGCTCGACCATCCGATAAACTACATGTCAAAACATCCGGATTCATACCCTTTGATGGACGATGTACAGGCCATCCGCGAAGTCGAGTACAGGATCAATGCCGAACCGCGTCATTACATACCCAGGAACAAGGTGACGCAAGCCCTCGGCGGCATCCGCTCAGGCGACATCATCTGTCTCGTGACCTCAGTCGAAGGGCTGGACATATCACACGTCATGATGGCAGTGGTGGAGAACGGCAAGGTCCGCCTCCTCCACGCCTCCACCGGACCCATGAAGGTCGTTATGGACACAAGGACGCTTCCGGAATACCTTACGGGCCGTTCCTCCGTCATAGGCATACAGGTCCTGCGCCCGCAAGCATTCACCCAGAATTGAAAAAACCAATGGAATGAAAAGATACATCACACTCCTCCTCTGCATTGCCGCATGCGTTTCATGCGGCAAGCGGGTTTTCAACATTGACGCTGTCTATACCGCTCCCGACGGAACGGACGTTTACCTCATCAATACCGCAGGCAACGATACCCTCGCCGTCACCGCGGTGAAGGACAACGCATTCTCATTCACCGGACAGGCTGACGAGGGAGTTTTCGCCTATGTCGGACACGGCAACGACCGTGTCCACGTCATCCTTGAGCCAGGGACCATCAAGGTCGACCTCGACGAGAGGACTGCCAGTTCTCCGCTGATGGACGCGTACAACACTTTCCACACGCGCTTTTATGGCTATGACGCCACACGCAACGAGGAAAGGAAGGCACTGGAGGCCCGCCAGTCTGAGATGAGTCCGAAGGAATTCAGCGACGAATGGGACCGTCTGAACGAGAAGTACGCAGCCCTCCAGGTGGCGCTGGCCGACTCCGTCGTCCGGGCATGGCCCGACAACCTCGTCGGCGCCCTGGCGCTCGACGACATGGCCTTCAAGGACACTGCCCTTTTCATGAGGCTTTACAATGAAGCCAGCGACAGGGTCAAGGATTTCCGCTATGTCGCAAACGATTACAAGACCATCTCCATCCTGAGCAATACCGCTCCCGGAAAGATGTTCCTTGACTATACCGTCAAGGGAGGCAATCCCGACGGCAGCGATGTCAGCCTGTCGGACTATATCGGCAAGGGGAAGTACATCCTGCTCGACCACTGGGCATCATGGTGCGGCCCTTGCAAGGCCGAGATCCCGGCCATTCGCAAAGCCTACGATGCGTTCAAGGGCGACAGGTTCGACATAGTCAGCATTGCATGCAGCGACAAGAGGGAGGACACCATCAAGGCGCTCCAGGAGCTGGACATGCCCTGGAACCAGATCCTGGACGCCCAGAAGATTCCGGTCGAACTGTACGGAGTCGCGACCATCCCGCACCTGATCCTGTTCGCACCGGACGGCACGATACTCAAACGCGGACTGCGGGGTGAGCAGATATACTCGACCCTCCAGGAGATTCTTGAATAAAAAAAGGCGGTACGCTCTGTACCGCCTTTTCTGTATTACAGGGTGAATGAGGTCTCCCGTATGATCTCCGACACTGTCGGATGCGGGAAGACGATTTCTTTCAGATCATCGGCAGTCATGCCACGCTCGATGGCGATACAGGCACTCTGGATGATCTCGGACGAAGGATTGCCCAGCATGTGGACGCCGAGGACCTTGCCTGTACCGGCGTCGACGATTATCTTGCACAGGCCCTCTCCCCTTTCGTTTTCGGCCACGAAACGGCCGGAATATGCCATAGGGAGTTTGAGAGCCTTGTAATCGATACCTTTCTTCAGGGCTTCATCCTCGGTCAGGCCGACGCCAGCGACTTCTGGGTTGGTATAGACCACGCCGGGAATGGCGTCGTAACGCATGCTGTCCTCAACGCCTAAGATGTCGTTCACGGCCACCTCGGCCCCGCGGCTGGCGGTGTGGGCCAGCATCGAGAAGCCGGTGATGTCGCCGGCGGCGTAGACGCCGGGCACATCGGTGCGCATGTGCGCATCGACCTTGACGCCGACGGGGCGGCCGGCGGGGCTAAGGGCGAGGGAGACGCCCAGCGTCTCCAGCCCGAAGCCCTCCAGGCGGGCCCGCCGGCCCACGGATACCAGTATCCTATCTCCAGTGGCGCGACAGACATTTCCCTCAGGGTCTTCATAAACTACATCGTGGCCTTCTATGGCGGTTACCTTGCAACCCAGACGGAATTCTATACCCCGTTTGGCATAAATCTTCTGCAGGAGCTCGCTGATCTCGGAGTCCATAGGGCCGAGTATCTTGGGCATCATCTCGACTACTGTCACGCTGGTACCCAAGCTATTGAAGAAGCTGGCGAATTCCATTCCGATGACTCCGCCACCGATGATGACAAGGGATTCGGGACGCTCTTCCAGGGCCAGGATTTCACGGTTGGTGACGACTGCGTCACCAGCCTCCTTCAGACCGTGGAACGGCGGTACGACCGCCTCGGAGCCAGTGCACAGCAGAAGGTTGCTGGCGACATAACTCTGCTCGCCACAATCTACGACAAAACCACCGACGACCCGCCCGCGGATGATGGCCTCATCCTTGACGACGGTCACCCCGGCATTCTTCATCTTCAGTTTTACGCCACCGACAAGCTTGCGGACGACCTTTTCCTTGCGCTTCATTATCCTGCCGAAGTCAAAGGACGCGCCCTCCACCGACACTCCGTAGAGGTCGGCATGACGGGCATAGTCATAGACTTTCGCGCTGTAAAGCAGG
>JAFYZE010000310.1 GCA_017548805.1 Bacteroidales bacterium | reverse complement strand
CTCGTGTTATATTTGCAGAAAATATTCGATTTGTTTGAAATAACATGCTGAACAGAAGAATTCTCAGGATAAAGGCCTTCAAGGTGCTCTACAGCTATGCTGAAAACCCTTCCATGAGCTTGAAGGAAGCCCAGGCCCAGCTGGAAATGTCCTGCAGGGCCACCCGCAGCCTCTATCTCTTCATGCTTTCCATCATCCCCGCCCTCACCGAGGAGGCGCGCGCCCGCATCGAGGCCGCCCGCTCCAAGTTCAACCCCACCGAGGAGGAGAAGAATCCCAATCTCAAATTCGTCGAAAACGCCATATCGCCGCTCCTGGCCGCCGATCCGGACTTCCAAAAGGCCGTCACCCGCGAGAAGCTTTCCTGGGAGCAGTACGACGTGCTGCTCAGGAACCTCTATGACAGCATACGCGGCAAGTCCTATTATGCCAGGTACATGGCTTCTCCCGAACGCTCCCTGGCGGAGGACGTCAGGCTGTTCGTCAGGATATTCGAGGAGGAGTTCGTGGACAATACCGACCTCGAGGACATCCTCGAGGACCTTTCCATCTACTGGAACGACGACCTCGCATACGCGCTGACCTGCTGCTGCCGCACGCTCGAAGCCTTCGCGGCGGGGGAGCGCTGGTCGCTGCCTCCGCTCTACCAGAGCGAGATGGCCGGACGCGAGGGGATGGACAGCGACAAGCGCTTCGTCACCGAGCTCCTCCGCGCCGCCTACTGCAACTACGGCGCTTTCTACGACAAGATAGCCGCGTCCGTCCCCAAGTGGGACAAGGACAGGCTGTTCGTCATCGACATGGTCCTGATTATCTGCGGCATCGCGGAGGCCAAGGCCTTCCCGGAGATTCCTGTCAAGGTCACCATCAACGAGTACGTCGACATTTCCAAGTACTACAGCACTCCCAAGAGCCGTTCCTTCGTGAACGGCATACTCGACGGCATCATCCAGGAGATGCTCGCCTCCGGCGAGATAGTCAAGTCGGGCCGCGGCCTGCTGTAGCTTTGAATTGTCGAAGTTTTCGCGTATATTTGTAAGACAACATAAAATCAACGACATGAACATTCTTTTCTTCCCTCTACAGGCTGCACAGCAGGCAGCACCCAGCGCGGGCGCAGGCGCAGGAGGTATGTGGATCATGATCCTCCTCCTCTTCGGCGTGATGTATTTCTTCATGATCAGGCCCCAGCGCAAGCAGCAGAAGGAGCTCGAGGCCTTCCGTGCGTCCCTCAAGAAGGGCGACAAGGTCATCACTACCGGAGGCATCTACGGCACCGTGGATGAGATCACGGACAGGACCGTCCTCATCAAGGTCGATGGTGACGTCAAGCTCAGAATGGACAAGAATTCCATCGTAAAGGATTACACGAACGCCCAGTAAGGGGCGTACATCCATGCTGAAGGACACGTTGCACAGGCTTCTGCGGAAGCTAGGCATCAACGGGAGGGACTTTGCAGTTTTTCTGCTGTCTCTCCTGTTGGCTTTCAGCATATGGATATCCCACAACCTCTCGCTGCAGTATTCCTCCGTCGTAAGTGTGCCGGTCATCGCGCGCAGCAACATCGAGGGGCATTCTGCCGAGTCGACCAACACCAGCCCGGTGGTGGCGCGCTGCCGCACCACGGGCTACCGTCTCCTGAAGAAGAACCGCATGTCCCGCAGAGGACAGCTGTATGTGTATTTCTCGCCTGATGACCTCCATCCCGACGAGGGGGACATGTACTACATCACCAGCAATGAGCTGAGCGGTTATTTCAGCGAGATATTCGGGGACAATGTCCAGCTGGAGTCGTTCGTGTCGTCGCGAGTCCAGTTCCGTTTCCCCGAGGAGAACCACAAGACCGTTCCCGTACAGGCCGTGAGCGTCACCGGCTTCAAGCCGCAGTACATGGCCCTCGGTCCGATGAAGATAGTTCCGGATTCGGTCATCGTCTACGGCGAGCCCCTCCAGATCCAGAACATCGACCGCGTCGTCACCGAGACCATCACGCTCCAGAACCTCTCCGCCGGTGCGCACGGCATGGCGCGCATCGAGCCGCCCAGGGGCGGCGTCCGCCTTTCCGTCGATGAGATCAGCTACGCCTTGGACGTCACGCGCTATGTGGAAGTGCGCAGGGAGGTGAAGGTCGGGACCCGCAACGTTCCGGCCGGAAGGGAACTGACTGTCTATCCTTCGGTTACCGAAGTGGTGTTCCGCTGCGTCTTCCCCCTGGCTTCGGACCCGACGGAGAACATCTCCTTCTACGTTGACTACAACGATTTCGTCCACTCGATCAACGGTCGCTGCGTCCCGCGCGACAGCGGGCTCCCCACAAGCATCATTGACTATACGGTCGAGCCCGGTGTCCTCGAGTGCATAGAGAACGTCCTGCGATGAAAACCATCCTGGTCACGGGCGGCATAGGCAGCGGCAAGTCGGAAGTCTGCCGCCATCTCGTCTCACGCGGCATTCCCGTATACGATTCTGACGAACGCACCAAACGCCTGTATGATGAGGTGCCGGGTCTGGCAGCGCGCGTGGACGCCGCACTTGGCGGCGGCATGCTCGACGCCGGGGGACGGCTGGACCGCAGGGCCCTTGCCGCCGCGATTTTCTCCGACCCGGAAGCGCTCCGCCGCCTGGAGGCCGTAGTGCATCCGGAAGTCCTCGCGGACTTCCTGCGCTGGCGCGACGCCCAGGATGCGGCTGCGGTCGTCATGGAGTCGGCCATCGCCGCCGGCCTGCCCCTTTTCAGGGGAGTTTTCGACTGCGTGATACTTGTGGACGCCCCTGAGGAGCTGCGCCTCGAGAGGGCGTGCAGTCGCGACGGAGCCTCCAGGGAGGCCGTCCTGGAGCGCATCCGCGCCCAGCATCATGACCCCGGAATGGCGGATGCCGTCATCGTCAACGACTCTACCCTCGAAGTTCTCCTCTCCCGTACGGACGAGGTACTGGAAAAAACAGTATATTTGCAAAATGATAATAAAGAAGAGAAAATGAAAACAGACCTTTCAAAAATCCTGTCAGTATCCGGCCAGCACGGCCTGTACCAATATATCGCCCAGGCCCGCAACGGCGTCATCGCCGAGTCGCTCGCCGACGGCAAGCGTACCGTCTTCGACATGCGCAGCCGCATCACCACCCTCGCCGACATCGCCATCTTCACTTCTGAGGGTGAGCTCAGACTCAAGGATGTGTTCGGCGCCCTTCAGGGAGTGCTCGGAGATGCTGACGCTCCTGGAGCCAAGTCCTCTCCGGATGAGCTCAAGTCCCTGTTTGCCAAGGCAGTGCCGGACTATGACGAGGACCGCTTCTATGTCTCTCACATGAAGAAGGTCGTGGAGTGGTACAACGACCTCAAGGCCCACGCTTCCCTCGAGTTCGTCGAGGAGGAAGAGGAGGCCGAGGCTCAGGAAGAGCCTTCCGCCGATCCTGCAAATGACTAAGAGATTACAGGTCGTCACGCTCGGATGCTCCAAGAACACCGTGGACACCGAGCATCTCCTCGCCCAGGTCGGACAGTCGTATGAGATAGTCCCCGAGGGCGTGGATGAGCCCGTCGACGTCCTGCTTCTCAATACCTGCGGATTCATAGGAGACGCCAAGGAAGAGTCCATCCAGGCCATACTTGAGGCCGCCGGGCGCAAGAAAAACGGCCGGGTCGGCAAACTGATGGTCTTCGGCTGTCTCTCCCAGCGGTATGCATCCGAGCTCCCGGAGCTCATTCCGGAGGTAGATGCCTGGTTCGGGGCACGCGACCTTACGCCCGTCGTGCGGGCATTGGGAGTGGAGCCTTCGGAGGCCGCCCGCAACGACCGCCGTTTGACCGGCAAGGTCCGCAGCTATGCCTTCCTCAAGATATCCGAAGGCTGCGACAGGCGCTGCTCTTACTGCGCGATTCCGTTCATCCGCGGAGCGCACCGCTCCGTGCCGATGGAGGACCTCGTGGAGGAGGCCCGGCGGCTTGCGGCCCAGGGCGTCAGGGAGCTCGTCGTCATCGCACAGGACACGACCTATTACGGCCTGGACCTCTACCGCCGCCGGGCGCTCGCGGAACTGCTCCGCAGGCTCTCGGGAGTGGAGGGGATAGAGTGGATGCGCATCCATTATTCGTATCCGGCCGATTTCCCCGAGGACGTCCTTGACGAAATGGCCTCCAATCCCAAGATATGCCCTTATCTTGATATCCCTCTCCAGCATGTATCCGACAGGATGCTGGACATGATGCACCGTCATGTGGACGGAGCATGGACGCGTGCGCTCATCCGCAAGATGCGTGAGAAGGTCCCCGGAGTGGCGCTGCGCACCACCATGATCGTAGGTCATCCCGGTGAGACGGAGGAGGATTTCGAAGAGTTGCTGGACTTCGTCCGCGAAGCCCGTTTCGAGCGCCTCGGAGCCTTCACCTATTCAGAGGAGGAAGGCACCTACGGCGCGGAGCATTTCGAGGATAATATCCCGGAGGATGTTAAGAACGCCCGCCTGGATGCCCTGATGTCGCTCCAGAAGGAGATTTCGCTGGAGTTCAACCGCTCGCGCGTCGGAAACGTCGAGCGTGTCCTCGTGGACGACTGGGTCGACGGTATACTCGTCTGCCGCAGCCGTTACGAGAGTCCGGACGTTGATGGCGAGATTCTTGT
>JAFYZE010000309.1 GCA_017548805.1 Bacteroidales bacterium | reverse complement strand
CTCTATCTCCTTTGGATAGAGGTTCTCGCCTCCGCGGATGATCATGTCCTTCAGGCGGCCGGTTATGCGGTAGTTGCCGCGCTCGTCGACACAGGCAAGGTCGCCGGAATGCAGCCAGCCATCCTTGTCGATGGTCTGTACTGTGGCATCCGGCATCTTGTAGTAGCCTTTCATGGTATTGTAACCCTTGGCGCAGAACTCCCCGTTCACGCCTACGGGCACTTCAAGACCCGTCTCGGGATCGACCACCTTGCACTGGACGTGCGGGAAGGCATAGCCGACCGTCTCGGTGCGGACGTCGAGCGGGTCGGTCCATGCGGACATCGTATTGCCCGGAGCCGTCTCGGTCTGGCCGTACACGCTGACGATGCCGATCATGTGCATCTCGTCCTCACGGGCGGCGCGGCGCATCAGCTCCGGCGGACAGCCGGAACCGGCCATGATGCCGGTACGCATGTGCGAGAAGTCGGTCTTGCGGTAGTCGGGATGGTTGAACATCGCGATGAACATCGTCGGCACTCCGTTGAAGCAAGTGATGCGCTCCTGGTTGATGCAGGCCAGCGAAGACTTGGCCGAGAAGTACGGCATCGGGCACATAGTAGCACCGTGCGTCATGGACGAGGTCATTGAAAGGACCATGCCGAAACAGTGGAACATCGGGACCTGTATCATCATCCTGTCCGCGGTGGACAGACCCATGCGGTCGCCGATGCACTTGCCGTTGTTGACGACATTGAAGTGTGTGAGCATCACGCCCTTGGGGAATCCCGTGGTGCCGGAAGTATACTGCATGTTGCAGACGTCATCCGGCTGCACGGCGGCGGCCATGGCCGCGACGGTCTCGCGGGGCACCATGTCATGCCTTGCCATCGCCTCGTCAAAGGTCAGGCAGCCTTTCTGGCGGAAACCGACGGTGATGACGTTGCGCAGGAACGGCAGGCGCGAGCAGTGCAGGGGCTTCCCTGCCTCGCTGCCCTTTATCTCGGGGCAGAGTTCATTGATGATCTGGCGGTAGTTGGAGTCGAGGGCGTTCTCTATCATCACCAGCGTGTGGGTGTCGGACTGCTTGAGCAGATACTCCGCCTCGTGGATCTTGTAGGCGGTATTCATCGTGACGAGTATCGCCCCGATCTTGGCAGTGGCCCAGAAAGTGATGTACCATGCGGGAATATTGGTGGCCCAGATGGTGACCTTGTAGCCTGGCTTCACGCCCAGGGAGACAAGGGCGCGGGCGAAATTGTCCACATCCTCGCGGAACTCCTCGTAGGTGCGGGTATAGTCAAGCGTGGTGTACTTGAAGCAGTACTGGTCAGGGAACTCGTCAGCAACGCGGTCGAGGACCTGCGGGAAAGTCAGGTCGATGAGCTCGTCCTTCTTCCAGATATAGAATCCCGTGCCGTCGTGGTTCGGGTAGAGCTTGGTCTTCTTGTCACGCGAGCGCTCGAAACGCTCCATGTAATTGACGAAATGCGGGAAGATGACCTCCCTGTCGGTCAGGTCGTCCATCCACTCCGGCTTCCACTCGAGCGAGACGAATCCGTCGTAGTCGATGGATGAGAGGGCGTTCATGACTTCCCCGACGGGGAAATCGCCCTCGCCGATGACGGTATATGCGCCTGACGAGTCGCTGTCGCGCAGATGCACGTGCTTTACATAGGCTCCAAGGTTTGTGATGGAGTCCGCGGGGCTCTCCCCAAAGTCACGGTAAGGATGGTGCACGTCCCAGAGCGCCGCCAGCTGGTCGCAGGCAAAGTCGTTCATGAGGTCGCGCAGCAGTGCGGTATTGGCATAAATGCCGCTGGTTTTGATCAGGATGGTGATGCCGCATTCCTCAGCAACGGGCACCAGCCTGGAGAGGTTCCTGCGGATAATCCCAGGTTCATCCGACTTGGCAAAGGCGCAGACATAAGGCGAACGCATGTCGGCGGCGAGGCGGATGAGCGCCTCCATCTCTTCGAGCATTGCCTCATTCTCCTCTGAGAGGTCGTTGGACGAGTCGAAGCAGGGGACCTGGAGGCCACGCTCGCGCATATCGCGGTATGAAGCGGCAACGGAATACTTGTGAAGGGGTCCTCCCTTCCCCGTGAACTCGGGGAACTTGAGGACGTTGTACATCTCAACGCCCGTGAAACGCATCTCGCAGGCGCTGTCCAGGATGTCCTCCCATGCGAGGTCCATCCATCCGCGGGTGGAAAACGACAGTCTCATGCCTCGCCCTCCTCGTATGCCATCTTGTTGACGGCGTTAAGGTAAGCCATAAGGCTGGAACCGACGATGTCGCGGGAAATACCCCTGCCGGAATAGACCTTGCCGTCGAATCTCAGGCGGACGACGGCCTCGCCCATGGCCTCGCGGCCTTCGGCGACGGAACGGATCTGGAAATCGTCCAGCTCGTACTGACGGCCGACGACCTTGTCGACGGCCTGGAAGGCCGCGTCCACGGGACCGTCTCCGACGCAGACGCTCTCAAGCACGCCTTCACCCTTGCGGAGACGCAGGTGACAGGTGGCGGAGATGATATTACCGGAGTTGATGACATAGCTTTCCAGCTTGTAGGTTGGCG
>JAFYZE010000308.1 GCA_017548805.1 Bacteroidales bacterium | reverse complement strand
GATGGTACATATTCCATCTCAGTGCCCCGCAATGCCGTTCTTGAGATTTCTTCTCTGGGTTTCCGTACCCAGACCGTGCCCGTTGACGGCCGCAGCCTGATCGACATTATCCTCGAAGAGGATACCGAAGCCCTTGACGCTACGGTAGTCATCGGTTACGGTACGGCCCGCCGTTCCGACGTGACCGGTTCCATCGCTTCCGTAGGTGGAGAAACCCTCCGCGCCATCCCCGCAAACGACATCTCCCGCGCCATTGAAGGCCGCGTCGCCGGTGTCGAGATGACGCAGACCAACTCCAAGCCCGGATCGTCGATGCAGATCCGCATCCGCGGCCAGCGTTCCCTCTCCGCCTCCAACGACCCGCTCATCGTCCTCGACGGCATGCCGTTCATGGGTTCGCTCTCGGATATCTCCCCGAGCGACATCAAGAGCCTCGATATCCTGAAGGACGCCGCCTCCACCGCCATCTACGGTTCCCGAGGCGCCAACGGCGTCATCATGATCACTACCTATAAGGGTGTGGAAGGCCAGGACGCCCGCGTCTCCTTCAATGCCTACACCGCCGTCAAGAAAGCCGTCAAGTATCCTATGATGCCTGCCGACAAATACATCCGCATGCGTGAGATGGCCCATATCTATTCCAACTCCCTGGACGAGTCCAACGACGTGTTCACCGACTGGCAGGATATGTTCTACCGTACCGGCATCACCCAGAACTATGACCTGAACGTCACCGGCGGTACCCGTACCGGCAACTACCGCTTCGGTACCACTTATTATAAGGACCAGGCCGTCATCCCGACCCAGGAGTACAACCGTATCTCCCTCACCGGCAGCGTCGACCAGCGCATCGGCAAATGGTTCCGCATCGGATTCACCACCAATACCGGTTACAATACCAACGACGGTAACCAGGTGGATATGTATTCGGTCCTCTCCAAGTCACCTCTCGTGAATCCTTACAACGAGGATGGATCGATGAAGGTCCGCATCAACATGCCTTCCGACAATGACCAGTACATCGTCACCCGCGAGGTTGCCGAGACCCTTCAGAAGGCGGGTACCTGGGTGAACGAGACCCGTTCGGTCTCCACTTACAACACCGGATACGTGCAGTTCAGCTTCCCTTGGATCGAGGGCCTTTCCTACAAGCTCAGCGGTGGTCTCAACTACCGCAACTCCAAGGGCGGTTCCTTCACCGGCGTCGGTGTCAACGGCTCCGCCACCTCCAACAACTCCGCTTCCTGGTCCTTCAACCAGACCACGAACTGGACGGTTGAAAACCTCCTTACCTACGACCGCATCTTCGCCGAGAAGCACCATGTGAACGTCGTAGGCCTCTATTCCGCAGAGCAGACCACCTCGCAGGGCCAGTCCCTCTCCGGAAAGAACATCCCCAACGAGCTCTTCCAGTACTACAATATCGGCAGCGCAGTTGCGTCCGACATCACCGTGGGCGGCGGCTCGCACAGCCAGTACGGCCTCCTCTCCTACATGGGACGTCTGATGTACACCTATGACGACCGCTACATGCTGTCCGTCGCTGTCCGTTCCGACGCCTCCTCGCGTCTTGCCCCGGGACACCAGTGGCATACCTATCCTGCCATCTCCGTCGGTTGGAACCTCCACAAGGAAGCTTTCATGGCTGGCACCCGCACCTGGCTCGACGAGCTGAAACTCCGCGTCGGTTACGGCCAGACTTCCAACCAGGCCATCAGCCCTTACGCAACCCTCGGCTCCCTCTCCACCACCGTCTACAACTTCGGTGACGAGAAGTATGCTACCGGATACTATGTGTCCACCCTGCCGAACAGCGAACTCGGCTGGGAGTACTCAAAGACCTGGAACTTCGGTGTCGACTGGTCCGTCCTCCGCGGCCGTCTGCGCGGTACTATGGAGTACTACTCCGTGAAGACCAATGACATCCTCCTCTCCCTCGGCCTTCCTTCGACCGCCGGCGTAGGTTCCTACACCGCCAATATCGGAGCCACCGAGAACAAGGGTTTCGAGTTCACCCTCAACGCCACCCTGGTCGACAGCGGTGACTGGAACTGGACTGCAGGACTGAATATCTACACCAACCACAACAAGCTCGTCGCACTTGCCGACGGCAGTGACCGCAACGAGGCCAACTCTTGGTTCGTGGGATATCCTATCAACTGTCTCTACGATTATGAGTACGACGGTCTCTGGAACGAGGGTGACCCTTACATGGACATCCTCGAGCCCAGCACCTTCAACTCCCTTACCGGTTACAAGGACGCCATCGGTACCATCAAGATCAAGTACCACGGTGAGTATGATGCCAGCGGAGCCCCCGTCAGGGCATTCTCTTCCGACGACCGCGTTCCGATCGTGACCGATCCCAAGTTCGCCGGCGGTTTCAATACCAACGTCACCTGGAGGAATTTCGACTTCTCCGTCATCGGAGCCTTCCAGTGCGGAGGTATCCTCCTGTCCTCGCTCCATACCGGCAACTCCTACCTCAACATGCTCACCGGCCGTCGCGGCCAGATCGATGTTGACTATTGGACTCCCGAGAACACCAATGCACGTTATCCCAGGCCGGGTTCCATCCTCAGCGGTGACAACCCGAAATGGAACTCCGTGCTCGCGCAGTACAACGGTACTTATGCCAAGATCCGCACCATCACCCTCGGCTACAGCCTGCACAGGGTCGCCGCGCTAAAGAATGCCGGCATTTCCAACCTGCGCGTCTATACCACGCTGCAGAATCCGGGAATCGTCCTGTTCTCCGATTTCTTCAACGAGACCGGACTTGACCCGGAGCCGAATGCCAACGGCGGATCCACCGCTTCCGGCCGTCCCGGCCCCAGCCGTCTCTCCTATGTCGGATACAACACTCCGAATACCCGCAATATCCTCTTCGGCGTCAACATAACCTTCTAATTGCACAGGAATATGAAAAAGAATAGAATCATCATAGCCCTTGCAGGCGCGGCCGTACTTCTCTCCTCTTGCACCTTCGTCCTCGAAGAGCATCCGAAGACCCGTTATACGCCTGACTTCTTCACGACCCAGGCCGGCGTCGAAGGCGGTCTGACCGCCCTGTACACCCATATCCGTACCATCTACGGAAATGCCTATACCTACAACTTCCTGACGACCGGTACCGATGAGGCCACATACGCCCAGTCCGCCGACGGCAACTTCAAGACCGCCGACATGTCCGGCAACGGCCTCGTCTCTCCTTCGAACGGCAACCAGGGCAGCTTCTGGTCCTTCACCTATATCAATACCGCGAACGGTATCATCGAGAATGCCGCTTCCGTGGGCCTGGACGCATCCCTGATCGCGGAAGCGAAGTTCTTCCGCGCGTTCGAGTACTTCACCATGGTCCAGATGTTCGGCGGCGTTCCGCTGGACCTGGGCTCGGGAGAACTCGCATTCAACTCCTCTCCTGTCCGCACTTCCGTCCGCAACACCGTTCCCGAGGTATACACCAGGTGCATCTTCCCCGACCTTAAGGAGGGCGTGTCGGCCCT
>JAFYZE010000307.1 GCA_017548805.1 Bacteroidales bacterium | reverse complement strand
AGGAGGAGATGAAGCGTGCTGTGGAGAGCGGCTACTGGCTGCTCTACCGTTACGATCCCAGGCAGGAGCATCCGTTCCACCTGGATTCCAAGGCCCCGACCATGCCTTACACCGAGTTCCTCGACGGGGAAGTACGATATGCGTCGCTCAGGCGCAGTTTCCCCGAAAATGCCGACAGGCTGTTCGCCATCGGCACCGTGGACGCGGAGCACAGGTACGAAAAATATAAGGGCAGGGAGGATGAAATCCGCTAATTAATTCCTAACTTTGATATTCGAACACTAAAACTTGCTGAATATGAGAATACCAGAGTCTGAATTGATCATCAACGGAGACGGTTCCGCATTCCATATCCACCTCAGGCCGGAAGAGCTTGCCGACAGGATCATTGTCTTCGGCGATCCCGGACGCGTGGACATGGCTTCGGAGTTCCTTGAGGAGAAGGAGTTCCGTCACGAATCCCGCGAGTTCGTCGCCATCACGGGCAAATACAACGGAAAGAGGATTACATTGTTGTCCACCGGTATCGGTACGGACAACATCGATATCGTCATGACAGAGCTCGACGCCCTGGCCAATGTCGATTTCACCACGCGCGAGGTCAAGCCCGAGCACAGGACGCTCACCATCCTGCGCATCGGCACCTGCGGCGCCATCCAGCCCGACATTCCTTTGGGCTCTTTCATCTTTTCGGAGATCTCCGTCGGCTGCGACGGCCTGCTCAATTGGTACGCCGACCGCGATAAGGTCACCATCCCCGACATGGAGGAGGCGTTCAAGAAGCATCTGAAGTGGAACAAGCATCTGCCCGACCCTTATTTCGTCAAGGCGAGCCCCAAGGTCAGGGCCATGTTCGAAGGCTGCTCGGTCATGGGTGTAACTATCTCGGCATCGGGCTTCTACGGCCCTCAGGGCAGGGTGGTGCGCCAGCCGCTGGCCATGCCCGACATGATAGCCGACATCGAGAGCTTCCGATTCGGAGACTATCGCATCACCAATTTCGAGATGGAGGGCTCGGCTCTTGCCGGCCTGGCTGCGCAGCTGGGACATGACGCCGGCACTATCTGCTGCGCCATCGCTAACCGTTACCTCAAGGATGCGAACACCGACTACAAGCCGATGGTACGCAATCTCATAGAACTCTCACTGGATAGGATCACTCAAGATCGATAGTTACCTTTCCGCTGTAGAGGGTCCTGAGGTCGTTGACCTGGAACACCTTAATTGAAGGATCGTTGACCGTTGCGTCGATGGTCCTTTTCTCTTTTCCGATGATGTTGGTTTCAAGCCAGGCCAGCTGCTCCGGGAAAGTTATGGACATGCATGCGGCTATCTCGTGGCTGTTGCCGTCGTAGCGGTATACGCAGTAGTCATATCCGTTGCCCTTGAAGATGCGGGCGAGGACCTTGGTGCCCTGGAATGCATGGTTGAGCAGGTGGATCTGCCTGTAGGTGACTATCCTGTCAGAAGTGCCGTGGAAAAACAGGTGAGGGGCGGGTTCGCTATGGTATCGCACAGATCCCTGCCTGGAATAGATGGCGCCGGCAAAGGACATCACGCCGGCGTAATGGAAGTCCTTGGGCAGCATCACGGACGTTCCCATCCGGTTGCAAAGCTCCCACTCGGCTTGCAACACGGTGATGGCTCCTGCGGACGAACCGGCCAGGACCAGCGAAGAAGGGTCGATGTCGACCTCCTCCGCATTGTCCAGTATGTACTTGGTGGCGCTGAAAAGGTCTTCCACCGCTATCTGGATGGCATTGTAGATGTCGTTTATCGTTCCCATGCCTTCTACTTCCTTCAGGCCGAGGCGGTAGTCAATGGCAGCCACGGTGAAACCCTCGTCCGTCAGCAGGCGGAACCATTCGCGCGCAGTCGGGCTGTCTTTCCTTCCGACCTTGAAGCCTCCTCCGAACACATAGAGGATGGTGGGTTTGTTCACGCCGTTCACGGTCATCTCGCTGCCGTCGGCAGGATAGTAGACATCCATGTACAGGTTCAGGCTGTCCCTTTCGGCGAAGAGGAAGGTCTCGTCGGGCTTGAGCAGGTCTTGGGCCTGGCAGGTGGCGCTTCCTGCGCATACCATCGCCGCTATGACGGCCGCCATGGCCGCGAATTTCCGGATATTCATATCTTTTTTCAGTTTTTATTTCAAATGTGTCGCGCTTTGGCACAAGCTGTCCTTAACTTTGCATCAGCAAAACGGAAATGATACAGCCATGAAGAACACCGAATACGACAGCAACATCCTTGATTCCATCGTTTTCTCCGATGATTCCCTCTCCGCCCTTCTCGGCATGATCGAGGACATGGACCTCGAGATCACAGGATTCAAGCAGTCCTTGTGACCCTCGTATTCTCCTTGTCCTTCGACAGGGATACCCTCAGGGTGGGTGTCTTGTCTCCCGCCTGTCCGCCCCTCATCATCCTGTCGGTAATGATGAATTCCGCCACGGGGTCTTCGATGTATCTCGTCACGGCGCGCTTCAGGGGCCTCGCGCCGTAGGCCGGATCATATCCGGCGTCGGCGACGAACTCCTTGGCCGAAGGAGTGACCGACAGGCGGTAGCCCGCCTCTTCGACCCTTGCCTTCAGGTCCTTGATTTCCAGGTCTATAATCTTCTCCAGATCCGCCCTCGTCAGCGGATTGAAGTATACCTTCTCGTCCACCCTGTTGATGAACTCCGGCGGGAAAAGCTTCTTGACGGCCTTTTCCAGTACGCCTCTCCTGTCTTTTGCCAGGTCCTGTCCTGCCCGGGCGAAGCCTACGCCGCTTCCGTACTCCTCGAGTTCACGCGTGCCGACATTGGAAGTCATGATCACGATTGTGTTCTTGAAACTTACGGTTCGCCCGTTGCTGTCGGTCAGGCGCCCCTCGTCCAGCACCTGCAGCAGCAGGTTGAAGATGTCGGGATGAGCTTTCTCGATCTCGTCCAGCAGCACGACGCAGTAGGGCTTGCGGCGTACCTTCTCGCTCAGCTGGCCGCCTTCCTCGTAGCCGACGTAGCCCGGAGGGGCTCCCACCAGGCGGGACGAGGAGAATTTCTCGGAGTACTCCGACATGTCCACCCGCACCATGCTTTCTTCAGAATCGAACAGATTCTTGGCCAAGCATTTGGCGAGCTGTGTCTTGCCGACTCCGGTAGGGCCG
Organism: Bacteroidales bacterium; assembly: GCA_017548805.1. The sequence goes on along the minus strand of JAFYZE010000307.1, from coordinate 1,174 downwards.
AAAAACAGGAAGGTGCCGATGGGCCGTCCGGGGTCCTTGAGCCCGGCGCGGTTGCGCCGTATGGCCCGTACGACCGTGTCCACCGCCTCGTCCTGCCCGACTACCTCGCTGCGCAGGCGGTCCTTCATCGCCATGAGGCGGTGTCCCTCGCTCTCTGCAACCTTGCTGACAGGTATGCCGGTCATGCGCGATACGACGCATGCGATGTCGTCGGCGTCCACGATGTTCTCGCTCCTGCGGCTGTGGGCCATCCTGAGCCGCACCATGGAGCCGGCCTCGTCCATCACATCGATGGCCTTGTCCGGCAGCGCGCGGTCGGTAATATAGCGGTCGGTCTGCTTGACGCAGGCCTCGAGCGCTTCGGGGGAATATTTGACATTATGGAAATTCTCGTAATTCTCCCGGAGGTTGCGCAGGATGTCGATGGACTGGGGTATGTCCGTGGCTTCCACGACCACCTTGAGGAAACGGCGGTCAAGCGCCCCGTCCTTTTCAATGATCTTGGTGAATTCGTCCATGGTCGTGGCGCCGATGCACTGGATCTCGCCGCGCGCCAGCGCCGGCTTGAGCATGTTGGCGGCGTCGAGGCTGCCCTGGGCGCCGCCGGCACCCACGATAGTGTGGAACTCATCTATGAAAAGGATGATGTCGGGGTTTGCTTTCAGGTCTTCGATGATGCCCTTCAGCCTCTTTTCGAAATCGCCCCTGTAGCGCGTTCCGGCCACGACTGAGGCTATGTCCAGCGATATGAGCCGCTTGCGGCTGAGGGCCGGCGGGACGTCGCCGGCCGCAATCTTGAGGGCAAGGCCCTCCACGATCGCGGACTTGCCCACGCCGGGCTCGCCGATGAGCATGGGATTGTTCTTCTTGCGCCTGCCGAGTATCTCGATGATGCGTGCGATCTCGGCGTCGCGGCCCACGACGGGGTCGAGTGCTCCGGCTTCTGCGGCCTTGGTCAGGTCGAGCCCGAACTCCTCCACGCTGTTCTCGCGGGCCGCGGTCACTTCGTCCGCGGCGCGGTTCACAGCTTCCTCGAACTCCGCCTTCTGCTCGGGTGTCTCCTGCGGCCGGGTGTCTTCCATGCCCTCGAACAGTTCCTGCTCCTGCATGTATGCGAGCAGGACGGGATATGTGATCCCGCGGTTCTTCATGAACGCCTGGCTGTAGCTGCCTT
>JAFYZE010000306.1 GCA_017548805.1 Bacteroidales bacterium | reverse complement strand
GCATATGAGCGCGAGCAGCAGGGCCATCACGATGTAATTGACCGGAGCCGCGAAGAAGCTCCAGTCGACGGGTCCTACGGCCAGCTGCAGGAGCAACCCCACAATTATAAGTCCTCCTCCGATGAGGAATCCTTCCTTCATTTTCCAAGGTTTTATCCACATAGTTCTGTCAGGTCAGGATGGGTTAGCAGCAAGGAGTGCCGATACAAGTACCGGCACTCCCATGTATCTAGAAATCAGCTTGCACACCGTTATTTGAGGGTGTATTCGTACAGGATAACGCTGTGCGCCGGGACGGTGACGTTGGTGTTCAGCTTCTCGGTGCGTGTCTGGACGGTGATGACATTAGGGTTGTCCAGAGTATTGGCGTCAGTGCCCTGTTCCGGGGCGAGGGCATATACCGTGACCTTGGACTTGGGGTTCGGTACGCCGCCCTCGAACTTCAGGGCGAAACGCTGCGCCTCCTCGGTCGGGTTGACGACGGACACGATCACCTTGCCGGACTTGCTGTCCTTGGTGGCCATGATGTCCAGGGGATAGGTAGGACTGCCGGACGGCTCGAGAGGGATGTCCACGAAGGGCGTGCCTTTCATTGCCTTCTGCGGGGAATTGCCGGTTAGGCCCAGCGGGAGGTCGCCGAGATGCTCGATGAAGAGCTTGAACAGAAGACCGGTGGAACTGATGGTGGCCTTGTTGTCGTCATAGGTATAGAGGCTGCCGACGCTGGTGATACCGGCCATCATGACATAATAGCTGTAGCGGTACATCTCGTGCAGGGTTACGGCTGCGCCGATGGTGCCCTGGAAGCCGCGGCCGCGACCGCCGGCCCATTCATCGATCCAGTACGGAATGTGTTTCTCCTTGACGCCCGGGATCATCTCCTCGTACTTGTCCATGGACTCGGCGGAGTTCTTCACTCTGTTCGCAGCCAGGCGGATGGACTCGAGGAAGTCGAACTGGCAGGGGATCCAGCTGTCGGTGGCATCGTCGAAGTATGCGCCGGAGTTGGGATAGATGTGCTCGGACATGTAATCGATGTACTCCAGGGAGCCCTTAAGGAGCTGTCCTGTCCAGTCGAAGTCACCGAGGAATGGGACCGGGAGCTCGGTCTGGTAAGGCTTGCGGTAGTTGCGGTACTGGCTGCTCTGCTCGGGGACGGAGGCTCCGGAGGCGATGAGCTTGATGCTCGGGTCCTTCTTGAGCATCTCCTCGCCGAAGTAGTTGTGCTTCAGGACATAGTGAGCAGGGGACATGTGACCGAGCTGCCACTCGCCGTAGCCTTCATTGCCGACGCCCCAGTAGATCACTCCGTAAGGAGCCGGGTGTCCGTTCTTCGCGCGCTCGCGGCCCATCGGGGTGCTCTCGGCGCCGTTCACATACTCCACCCACTGTCCTGCAGAATAAGCGTCACCGAATCCGGTGTTGACGACCAGATACGGCTCACTGCCCAGCAGCCTGCACCATGTCAGGTACTCGTCGGTACCCATGTCGTTGGACTCGACGGTGTTCCAGGCGTAGTCGTAGCGGGGAGGACGCTGGTCAGGGTCGCCGATGCCGTCACGCCACTCGTAACCGGAGAGGAAGTTTCCTCCCGGCCAGCGGTAGATAGGCGATCCGACATCCTTCAGGATGGCGAGAATGTCGGCGCGATAGCCTTCGACATTGTCCGCAGGCATCAGCGAGACGGCTCCGATCGAGAAGCTGCCGCTGCCTTCGCCCACGATCTCAAGGGCGGCGTCCTTTACATCCGCACCTGCCGTGAAGTTGAAGTGATATTTCTTGTAATCTTTAGTCAGGCCGTCGAAGACCACCGTCTGGCGGTCGGCGGGGCCACTGCCCCAAACGAGGCTGACGGAGACTTTCGCGGAGCCGTCGGCCTTGAGGACGACACGGCCCACATAGCCGCGGCCGTTCTCAAGCCACAGGCCTCCCTGGCGGATGCCGTTCTTGCCGGAGGCCAGGCTGACGACGGGCGACTGCTTGCCCACGTATGGATTGGCCTTGTCCATGGTGACCGATGACTCCGGCCCTATCGGGCGCCAGCGTAGCTGATGCCGCCTGGAGTTGCGGGGTTCCAGCGTCTCGGAGTTGTTCACAGGATAGAAGAACTTGCGGTCGGAGAGCATCTCCGCCCAGATACCGTTCTCGAACATGTTGCCCAGGAGCTCCGTGAACATGCCGTGAACGAAGGGATGGATGGGCGCGCCCTCCTGGTCGAGGAGGACGGTGGCCTGGATCTGGGGTTCAGGCTCCTTTGCGCCATAGGCAAAGGAGAAACAAGCCTGCAGCGCCAAGGCGAAGAGGCAGCAAATCAGGAATTTCTGTTTCATGTTATGGCCTACTTAATAAGCTTTTTGATGAGGTTCCAGACAAACAGAAGGACCACGGCGCCGATAACTGCGCTGCAGATCTGGCCATACCACTCTGACCAGAAGGATCCTCCCGCGCCGATGAGACCAAGCAGCCAGCCGCCGACAACGCCGCCGAGGAGGCCGATGATGATGTTCCAGATGAGGCCGCCCTTGTCTTTGATCACAAAGAAACCGGCAAGCCAGCCAGCGATGGCTCCGAAGAGCAGGGTTAGAAGGATGTTCATAATGCTAAATGATTATTAGTTAGGTTAGTTATAGCAAATATAACAAACATTTCGCAAGAAACAAAGCCCGGCGCATTACAATAAAACACGCAATTTGTTTAAATATCGCTTGCGATATAAAATAATTGTCGTATATTTGTATCGTGAACGATATAAAATAAACAAGAT
>JAFYZE010000305.1 GCA_017548805.1 Bacteroidales bacterium | reverse complement strand
TTCACCCCTTCTATTATCCTTTCCGGCTTGCCGGCACCGATGTTCTGGCCGCAGAATGTCGTCATGGCGATGCCGAGGCTTTCAAGCGCGACCATGAACAGCATTTTGATGCGCATGCCGGCCGCGAAGCCTGCCACGAACACGGTTCCGAGGGCATTGTTGGAACTCTGGATCATGATGCTGCCGATGGCCGTGATGGAGAACTGCAGCCCCATCGGCACTCCAACACCCAGCAGCTGTGCCGCAGACTCCTTGTCAAACCTCCGGTCTTCCGGGCACTCGCGCAGGACATCGTAGTTGCGCATCATGAAGCGGTAGCTGAGCAGCGCGGAGATGCCCTGTGCCACAACTGTAGCGATGGCGGCTCCGGCCACGCCCCAGCGGAACACGAGGATGAAAAGCAGGTCGAGGGCTATGTTCAGCGCTGTCGAGAACACGAGGAAGAAGAAAGGCGTCCTGCTGTCTCCAAGCGCCCGAATGATGCTGGCCAGCAGGTTGTAGAAGAAAGAGCACGGAATGCCTATGAAAAGTATGAGCAGATAGGTATTGGCCCACTCGAAGATATCCTGCGGAACATGTATCCAGGTGATGATGTTGCGGCAAAGAAGGGATGCTGCGACCGCCAGAGTAAGCGAGATACCGGCAGCCAGGACCAACGCGGTGAATACATACCGCCGCAAGGCGGAATAGTCGCGCGCGCCGAAAGCCTGCGCGACCGGAATGGCCATTCCACCGGCGCAGCCGTTGCAGAAGCCCAGTATGAGGAAGGTGATGGAAGTGCTTGCTCCTACAGCCGCCAAGCACTCTACGCCGAGGAAATTGCTCACTATGGCTGAGTCCGTCAGCAGATAGAACTGCTGCAGGACGTTTCCCAGAAGGATGGGGACGGTGAAGGCCAGAAGGAGGCGGAATGCGTTCCCTTGGGTGAGTTCCTTGGCTTTGCCCGAAGACATATACACTACTTGTTAACCGGGCGCAAAATTATGAAAAAAATCTCTATTTTTGTACTGTATATGAGACTGGTAATACAAAGGGTATCGGAAGCTTCGGTCACCGTCGACGGAGAATGCATCTCCGCCATAGGTCGCGGCCTGCTCGTACTCGTCGGCGTTGAAAACGGCGACACCGAGCAGGACGCTGCGTGGCTGGCGGCCAAGACCGCCGCGCTGCGGATATTCGACGACGAGGACGGTGTCATGAACCGTTCGGTCGTCGACGTGGATGGCGAGCTCCTCGCCGTCTCTCAGTTCACCCTGACCGCTTCTACCCGCAAGGGCAACCGTCCTTCGTACATACGGGCGGCCGGCCACGAGCTGGCTGTACCGCTCTACGAGCGGTTCTGCGCCCTGCTGGCAGAGGCCGCCGGCCGCCCCGTCCTCCAGGGCCGTTTCGGCGCCGACATGAAGGTCAGGCTGCTGAATGACGGGCCCGTCACCATTCTCATCGACTCCAGACTGAAAGAATAAACTATATCAACTATGGCACACAACATTACCCTCCCCCTTCCGAAAGGATGGGAAGTCGAGCAGGAAATCATAATGGAAAGCAACGAGGAAGTCGTCTCCTACTATGCTTATCCTGAAGAAGGGGCTTCGCCCGAGAGCGAAGGAGCCTCCATCGAACTCTATGTCGGCAACACGCCGGCGGATTCGGACGCCAAGATCGAGTGCATCAATTCTTACATGGAAGCCATCGGAGTGGACGAAGGCGAGGAAGTCCCCGTATACCCGATCCCTTTCCTTGGCCAGGACGGCTGGTACTACGATGCCGAGGACGACGAGGGAGCCCCCGTCATCCTCATCTGCGTCGAAGTCGTTCCGGGTACCCTTGTAATGGCAATCCTCGCCCATAAGGACGAGGAAAGCCTGGACGAACTGATGAGCTACGTCGACGAAAATCTCAAGATCGACTAGATCTCTTCCTGACGGAAATAATCGAAATCCGCTGCGCCGCCAAGTTCCTTGGTGGCGTAGTTGTATAGTGCCGAACGGTAACCCGTGAAATAATCGAGCGTATAACGCATCTGGAGCTCGTAATCGACAGGAGTCCAGGCGTTTCCGTCGAATGAATACGACATCTTCGCCTTGTCCACGTTGAAATCATAGTCAAGACGCAGGCATACGGTCTCGCCCGCCATCGGGACACGGAGTATCTCGCCGTTGCGGTCGATAGCCACAAGGCTCTTGGAACCGTCGTCAGCGACCTGCACCTCAAGTGCGGAGAAATTGCTCTGGAAAGCGCAGAGACCGGCATGGTCGCCGGGCTTCATGGCGCTCGCATCAAGCTTGGTCTCGCTGTAGCAGCCAGGGGTGACGGTGCGCTGCGTGAGGGTATTGCGCGCGTCGGCGATGCGCTCCGCCAGCTGACCCGTGGTCAGGCGGAGCCAGCCCGGACGCACGGTCACGGACCAGCAGCCGTCCAGCGGCTTGTGGTTCCACTGCCACACGAGGTCGAGGTCCTTGTTGTCCTTGTAGTCGAACTCGTCGCTGGCCCAGACGCGGTTCTC
>JAFYZE010000304.1 GCA_017548805.1 Bacteroidales bacterium | reverse complement strand
TGTTATATGACAAAGATAATCAAAAAACTCTTCATTACCTCTGCAGTACTATTACATTTTCCTGTTCGAGCCTGGCTTTGAGCCATCTTTCGAGGCGGTCGATCATTTCGGCATCCAGTGAATCCGTGCTCGATACCAGGGCGATGACTTGCTCCTGTCCGATTTCGCCCGAACGGTTCTCGGTCGGCCCTTCCGTAAGGCTCAGCGACTTGATGGACGGATACTGGGCGAAGAGTTCGCGGGCGATCGCATCGACCGGCATCTCGCGGTCGCGGTAGACTTTCAGCTGCTTCTCCAGACTGGCGATCGAATCGCCCAAGGCCTGGACCTGCTTGTCGTTGTGCTCGTAGATACCCTTGATGATGTCGGATTCCGAGAGGATGTCCCGGGACATCGCGGCGTCCTCATGGAAGATGATCTGGTTGCGCGTGATGCCGTATTCTTCGGCGTCGAGATAGATCCGCTCACGGAACTCGGGGGTCAGGGCCTCTCCGGCCATATAGAGCTCCAGCGTGGCAGGCTTGGTGGAGGTGTTGGCCTTGTAGTCGTAGATGAAACCCTTGCCGATGGATTTGTTCTTGGAGACCAAACGTTCGGCGTGGATGCTGAAGTTGTTGTCGCGGACCATCTTGATGGCGGAGAAGATGCTAGGTACTATCATCACAAGGAGGATGATGGAGATGGCGCGCTTGGAGAGTTTCTGGCGTTTGTCGTCGCCCTCCAGTTCCATCACGGCAGGATACCGCAGGTATTTGACGGTCAGGAATGTGGCTAATGCGATGAAGATGCTGTTGATGAGGAACAGGTAGAGCGCTCCTATCACATAGTTCCAGTTGAGGATGGAAAGCCCGTAGCCGACTGTGCAGAGCGGGGGCATGAGCGCGGTGGCTATGGCTACTCCTGCTATGACGGTGCCTGTCTTTTTGCGGGAAGTCTCGAGCATGCCCGCAGCGCCGCCGAACAAGGCGATCAGCACGTCGTAGATGGTAGGATTGGTCCTGGCGAGGAGTTCCGAGGGGTTTTCAAGCGTAAGCGGGCTCAGGATGAAGAAAAGGGTGGAGGCGGCGATGCTGATAGCCACCATGATGCCGTAGTTCTCGAGCGAATACCTGACCAGCCTGTTGTCCTGTACTCCAAGTCCGAAGCCGAAACCCTGTATAGGCCCCATAACAGGGGAGATGAGCATGGCTCCGATGATGACCGGAATGGAGTTGACGTTCAAACCCACCGACGCGATGACGATCGCGCAGGCGAGGATAAAGACGTTGGGCCCCTTGAATGCTATATTGTTCCTGATGGAGAGGCTGGCATTGCCATGGTCTATGTCTTCCGACATGTTGACATGGTCCTTGAGATATTGTGCGAATTTTCCCATATGATTATTTCGCTTCAATTATTAAGCCATTGTTCATGGGTGTTTGTGCCCGATCCGCCCGAAGATAAGGAAAAACGGATAGATTTCCAACCTTCCCAGCAGCATCAATAGCATCGAATTCACCTTAAGGACGACCGGCAGGTCAGCATAATTTCCCAAGGAACCAACGCTTCCGAACCCGGGTCCGACGTTACCTATGCAGGCTATAGAGGCTGACAGTCCGCTCCTCAGGTCCATACCGCCCATCGCGTTGATGAATCCTCCAGCCGCTGCCAGGCTCAGGTAGAACAGGACGAAAATACAGGCATCCTCCACCTCTTCCATCTTTCTCGCCCGCCTGTCTATGCGGATGAACCGTATGTTGGAAGGATGCGCGAGCGAGCGGACTTTCGCCCTCATCCCTTTTGCCGCGAGCAGTGCCCGGTCCACCTTGATGCCGCCGGAAGTGGAACCGGTGCATCCGCAGATAACCGAGCACAGGCAGATCACGGTAATACTCAGGGCGGGCCAGGCGTCGGTGTCGGCCGTGGCGAATCCCGTCGTTGTCGAGATGGATGCCGTCTGGAAAAGAGCCAGGCGGAAAGCGCCCGACACCGACGCGCATTGCCCGCTCAACAGGAGGTTGACGGCTATCACGGCGGAGGCGGCCAATACGCCTGTCAGGAAAACCCTGAATATCTCCGAATGGAAGATGGTCCTTCCCTTCTGTCCGGGAAGGAAAGTTGATTGGAGGAGGGTGAAGTTCGTGCCTCCCAGCAGCATCGCCACGATCAGTACGGATTCGATGGCGGAGCTGTCGAATGCGGCGATGCTGGCATTGCGCGTGCTGAACCCACAGGTGCTGCAGGCAGACATGGCGTGCGTCACGGCATCGAACCACCTCATCCCACAGGCTCTCAGCGCCAATGCGGAAATCACGGTTATGCCTATGTATATCGTCAGCATCATATGGACGAAACGCTTCTTCCGACCGCCGTAGTAACCTCTGGCCAGGTCGGAAGACTCTGCGGATGCCAGAACGGACTGCAAGTCGTCTTTCGTCGGCGTTACTATGGAAACAAGGGCGACGATCCCTATACCTCCTATCCATGCGGAAGCAATCCGCCAGAATAGCAGACCGTTGGGGAGGGCTTCTATATCATTCAAGATAGAAGCACCGGTGGTGGTGAAGCCGGAAACGCTCTCGAAAAAAGCGTTCACGGGGCTGAACTCCCCACCATACATCATATAGGGGACGGCCCCGAAAAGGCAGGCAAGGATCCAGGAGAAAGTGACGATGAAGAAGCCTTCGCGTCTTCCGATGCTTTTCTCCTTAGGGACGAAAATCAGGGGGAAAAGACCAAC
>JAFYZE010000303.1 GCA_017548805.1 Bacteroidales bacterium | reverse complement strand
GTTCACGGTGGTGTCCCTGATGCCGCCGAGATCCCTCAGACCGCCGTTCTCCGTCCTGCTGACGCCGTTGTAAAGGTATCCGGCGTGGGCCATGTAACGGCGGCCAAGATAATTGGCCGTCACCTGGGTGTTCTTGTTGGTCGTAGCCTCGTTGTTGAGTATGCCTCCGCCTCCGAAACGGTCATACGCGAGGGTGAAGTTGAGTTCAGGCGTGATGTTCTGGGTGGTAAGAAGGTGGAGGTTGTCGGACTCCCTTTCAGTCCCGGCCATTAGAGTTCCGAAATAGCCTAGCTCGGTGTACGGGGTCTTGGTATTGTACATGACCACGTCGGAGGGAGTGTGGCTCCAGCTCTCGAGGGCTTCGTAGAAGGATACCTTGTCCTTGGACTTGCGGTTGAACCAGTTGTAGTACTGCACAGGCGATCCCGCTACGCCGAGCCATGTGGCATTGACGTCCTCCCTCAGGAACGGATAGTCGTGGAAGCGGTAGTTGAATCCTGTATCGTTCGGCGCGAGCGCAAGCTTGTGGAACTCCTGTTCGTGCGTCCACTTGATGATGCGCTTGTATTGCAGCGAATCGGCGAAGGCGAAGGTCTCCAGGATGCGGGGGGTATTCTTGAGAATACTGTCCTTTGCCGCCTTGAGGCTGTCCTTGCGCTCCTTGTCGCGGTTCATCTTGGCGATCTTCTGCTGGGTGAGCTCCTCCATGCGGAGTTTCTTCCTTTCCTCCTTGGAGAGCCCCGCGTACCAACGCTCGTATTCGAGTTTCTCGCGGAGCAGGGAATCAGACAGGTAGAGCGAGTCGAGCACAGGCCAGTCGAGCGAATCCCCGGCTGCTATGAGCGAGTCGCGGACGAGGTTGTAGGTGGGACGGTCGCGCAGGGCGACATAGTACTTGTAACGGAAGGGGTCCGTGAAACGGAGGGAATCCGGGACTGGAATGGTGTCCCTTGCAGTGAGTTTGGGCAGAGTGTCAAGGACCGCGATGGAGTCGGAGACCACGAGGCTGTCTGTATCCGTGAAAAGAGAGTCTTCCAGTGGGTTGGCATCCATGCGGAAATCCTCCTCGGTCCATCCGCGCCTGTATCCGTCGGGCGGATATATGACGGTGTCGGGCCGCTCCGAGATCACCGGGACGGGGATGCCGGACAGGCCCATGTGAGCGTCTACACCGGGATCAGAAGCGACGGTGTGGACGGCTGCGATGGCGGTCACGGCGACCGGGAGCCAAAATCTGGAAAGCAAACTCTTCATATATACAATTTACAAAGTTAAGCACTTTTTGCGAGATTACTCGGAATAAATTCGTAAATTCGAATCCTCAAAGCGTTTGATATGGACCGTCTGACAGCGTTATTCCGCTCATATACAGGCAAGGATGCAGAAAAATGCCTGGCCTTGTCCCCGTCCGGCAGCCGGAGGAGGTATTTCCGGCTCACAGCCGGCGATATATCGCTCATCGGGGTCTACGGGACGGACCTGGACGAGAACCGCGCTTTCATCGCCCTGTCCCGGCATTTCCGCTCGAAGGGTCTTCGCGTCCCCGAGGTGCTGGCAGTCGGTGAAGACGGCATGTGCTACCTCCAGCAGGACCTTGGTGACAGTCTGCTCTATGACGCCCTTGCGGAGGCGCGCAGTACCGGTGCCTACGGCCCTGCCGATCGCGCCCTGCTGCTGCGCGCGGTCTCCGAGCTGCCTTCGATCCAGGTCGAAGGGGCCCGCGGGCTGGACTTCTCCGTCTGCTATCCTTCCGAGGCCTTCAACGCACGGATGGTCGACTTCGACCTCAATTATTTCAAATACTGCTTCCTCAAACCCACTTCCGTGGAGTTCAACGAAGAGATGCTTCAGGACGATTTCGAGCGCCTGAAAGCCGATCTCCTGCAGGATGTCCCTGACGCTTTCATGTACAGGGATTTCCAGGCAAGGAACATAATGATCCACGACGGAGAACTATGGTACATCGACTTCCAGGGAGGCCGCCGCGGTCCGCTCGAATACGATCTCGCGTCGTTCGTATGGCAGGCGCGCGCCAGGTATCCGGAGGATCTCAAGCGCGCCCTCGTCGACGCGTACCTCGATGCGCTGGAGAAGCTGATATCCGTCGACAGGGATGCCTTCCGCGAGCGGCTCCGCACTTTCGTGTTGTTCCGCACGCTCCAGGTCCTGGGCGCATACGGCTTCCGGGGGCGTATCGAGAAGCGTGCGCACTTCCTCGAGAGCATCCCGTATGCGCTGGAGAATCTAAGGGAGCTCCTTGCCGAGCCTTTCGGACGCTATCCATATCTTTCGGACGTCCTCGCGCGGCTCGCCCAGGACGGCCCCGGCCTGCCTCAGCCGGCAGACGGGTTGCTGCATGTGCATATCTATAGTTTCTCTTACAAGAAAGGGATACCCGAGGACCTTTCCGGCAACGGCGGGGGCTATGTCTTCGACTGCCGTTCCGTCCATAACCCCGGCAAGTATGAGCGTTTCCGCACCATGACCGGGCTTGACAAGCCGGTGCAGGATTTCCTGGAGGAGGACGGCGAGATATTCACTTTCCTCGGGCATGTCTTCCCGCTCGTCGACGCCCATGTGGACAGGTTCGTCAGTCGCGGTTTCACGCACATCCAGGTGTCGTTCGGCTGTACCGGAGGCCAGCACCGCTCGGCGTACAGCGCCCAGAAGCTTGCGGAGCACCTCGCCGGCCGCCCCGGAGTAAAGGTGCACCTCCATCATCGCGAACTCGGAATCGAACGGACGCTATGAAAGCAATGATCTTCGCGGCCGGCCTCGGAACCCGCCTGAAACCCATTACCGACACCATTCCCAAAGCGCTTGTACCCGTCTGCGGCGAGCCTCTCCTGAAGCATGTGATCACCCGCCTGAAAGCTGCCGGCATCGACGACATCGTCGTCAACGTCCATCATTTCGCGGACCAGATCATAAGCTATCTCGAGCAGAATGATTTCGGCGTAAGGATATCGGTGTCCGACGAATCGGACCGCCTGCTGGAGACAGGCGGCGGCATCTTCCACGCCCGCGACCTGCTCCTCAGTCCCGAAGGCCGTTTCCTCGTCCACAACGTGGACATCCTTTCCGACCTCGACATCCGCGCCTTCATGGACGCCTGGCGTCCCGGCGCGCTGGCTTCGCTGCTCGTCAGCCCCCGCAAGACCCAGCGTTACCTGCTCTTCGACAATGACATGCGTCTGGTCGGATGGACCAATCTCTCCACCGGCGAGATTCGCTCTCCATATCCCGGCCTCGATCCGTCAGGGTATACGATGCTGGCTTTTTCCGGCATCCACCAGATGTCGGATGACGTTTTCGGAGTGATGGAGTCAGAGGGGATGGGGGAGCGTTTCCCGATAATGGATTTCTATCTCAAGGTCTGCGACCGTTATCCCATATGCGGCATCAAGCCGGCGTCGCTCGAACTGATCGACGTCGGCAAGCTGGACACCCTGGCCTTAGCCGAGGAGTTTATTCAGAAACGATCTCCGCGCAGCTTCCCTGCTTGTCAAGGGGCTTGATAGCCAGGAATTTCTTGACGAAATAGACCAAGAAGGCGATGCAGAATACGAATATCGCCCAATAAAGGGGAGCCGGCAGGACTTCCCCGATGCTGTCGATGTCCTTGAGCGAATCTATATTGCTCAGTATCAGCGCAAAGGTATTGTTGGCGAAATGCATGAGCATCGTGAGCCAGATAGAGCCTGTCCTGTAATATACATATCCGAAGACCAGTCCCATGGCAAACGCGGCGATGGCCTGATAGGAGTTGAAATGGATCAGGGCGAAGAATGCGGCTGAGATGACGATGGCCCACACCGGCTTCAAGCCCCTGACTGTCTCTCCGGCTTTGTTCTTGTGCTCGTAATTCAGGAGCCCGCGCAGCACCATGCCCCGGCATAGCCACTCCTCGAAGAAAGGTGCGAATATGCTGACGCACAGGAAATTAAGAATGAGGTTTCCCTGGGTTACGCTGGAAAGCCACTTCTCAAGCCACTCCGGCATCGGAGGTAGGAGGGAGATGACGGAATCGGACAGGAATGAGGTGGCCAGGGTGGCGACGATCACCAGCACGGCACACAGTGCAATCCCGAGAGGGGAGTAGTGCTTGTTGGAGAGTTTGTATCCCTTTCCGAAAAAGGAATTGCCCCGGCTCCTGTACGAAGCATAGATCATCGGCGGGATGAACATGATCGGATAGGAGATGAGCATGGCATAAGTCTCCGCATCGGGGCTGTCCTTCATGAACAGCGTGAACGGAGCTGCGATGAGGCCTCCCAGAAGCGCGCCGGCCAGAAGGAGGAAAAGCAGGGTAAACATCCCTGCGGGACCAGGGGTATAGTAATCGTAATTGGAGAAGAATTCGTAGTTCTTCTGGATTTTTCTATGTGCCATTGGATCAAAGGATTAGCAGTAAAGCGAGGGAATATAGGACGACGCCCTGGAAAGCTATGCGCCGGCGGGAGGACCTGCCGACCAGCTGTTCCATGGGATTGCGTGCTGCGACTTTGGAGAGCTCTTCCGAGTCCGGAAGCCTCCTTACCGGCCATTTGCATATGATTTCTCCGTCGGCGAGGTAGGTCGCGCCGCCGTTCGAGCGGTTGAAAGTGATGATTTTCTTGAAATCGGAGAGATAGGCGCTTAACCCGGGGACCGGCTCGCGCGCGACGGCTATGGCGGTGAAGCCCGCCACCTCCGCGTCGCGCAGGAACTGCTCCGCGCGCCCGGTGTCCTTGAATCCGGGGACGTCGTATATGGACAGGACCATGACTTTCCCGTCCATCAGCATGTCGTTGTAATAATTGCCGTCAGTATCCGAGATGTAGAAGACCGGCATCGACTTCTCGTAGTCGGAGATACTCGTCTCCATGTTCTCCACTCGGACGAAGGTCCAGGTGGAGTCGGGAAGGTTGTCGAGGGTGAACGCGCCTTCCTGGCCGTTCTTCTCGTAGATTACGAAATACTCCTGTTTGGTGTCGTTCTCTCCTCCGAGGGAGATGCCGCCGTCCGTGTACTCCTCATCGCCGTTTGCGGCCAGCGAGGCTCCGGGTGCGAATTCGGTGAAGTCCATGAGCGGGACCGAGATGAGCGACATCACCGTGAACAGCAGCACCGTCACTGCTACAAGGCAGAAAGCGATGACCTTGGACTTGCGGTTCCTTCCGTAATCACGGACCGGGAGGAAGGCCCCGGCGCACAGGAGGCAGAGTACGAGGTTCTTGAGGAAGGTCTGCATGTGCGTCAGGTGGACGGCCTCTCCAAAGCATCCGCAGTCCATCTCGGGGTTGAAGATGACAAGGAGAAGGGTAAGGAAGGTGAAGCCGAGCGTGAGAATGCTGGCGATGGCGGCCGTCTGCCTGCGCCATACGCCGGCGATAAGCGCTGCGCCCGTGAGGGTTTCGACCAGCGCCAGGGCTACGCCAAGCCCTTTGGCGGCGAATGCAAGCCATCCGAAATGGAGGAACTCGAGGTACTCCTCGACCACCAGTCCGGCCCCTACGGGGTCCATGAGCTTGAGCATGCCCGCGATGAAGAACACCAGCCCCAGAAGTATGGAGCATAGCCGTCTCAATCCTAAGTGAAAGCCTTTCATATCCGTTCCAAGTATTTGTCAACTATGCCCCTGATCCTTCCGAATATCTCTTCGGGACCGAGCATCGCACCATTTTCGTCCATGCAGTCTACGACCCGGAAGCTGCTGTCCAAGGCCGCCTGCCTGAGGTAGATGGACCTGACGCGTTTCTGGAATGCTATATCCGCCTCATGTATGTCACGCCCTCCGGAGAGGTAGCTGCGGTCGTCGCCCTCGCGCTGCGAGGCGAGGTTGGCCTCGACGAAGCCGATGGGGACGTCGAGGAAGAGGTTGAGGTCGGGCTTGGGAAGCCCGAAGTCGCCATATTCGGTGTCGAAAATCCATTTGCGGAGAGCTTCCGCTTCCTCGTCAGTATGGAGCTTGGCGCACTGGTATGCTATGTTGGAGTATACGTACCGGTCCAGGAGGACTGTCTCGCCGCGCTCCAACCGCTCGCGGATGTACGCCGCCGCGCCGTGCCTGTCTTCCGCAAAGAGAAGGGCCACGAGCTGGGGATGGACGGTGTCGTTGGACCCGAAATCCCCCCTTAGGAAACGGCTGATGAGGTCTCCGTATACGGGAGCGTCATAACGGGGGAAGTGGATGTACTCGAGACCGCCGCAGACGGACTCGAGATAGGTTCTGAGTTTCTTGACCTGCGTGGATTTGCCGGCGCCGTCAAGACCTTCCAATACAACAAGCATAGACAACGTGTATATCGGTACAAAGATATTCAAAAAAATCCATACTTTTGTATCAGATAAAGACTCAGCTATGACAGATCCAGGCAGAACAGTCAGAATCATGGGCATCCTCAACCTCAACGGGGATTCCTTCTACGCTCCCAGCCGTTACAACATGTCGGTCATGGACGCCGGCCCCGACATAGTGGACATCGGAGCGGTATCCACACGTCCCGGGGCCGGCGAGGTTTCCGAGGAGGACGAGTGGTCGCGGCTCAAGCCCGTCCTGAGGACGCTTGACACCGGCGTCGCGGTGTCCATTGACACGACGCGCGCCGCGATCATAGAGCGCGCCTGCGACCTGCTCGGCCGGCCGGTCATCGTCAACGACATCTCGGCCGGCGAGGACGATCCCGCCATGCTCTCCACCGTAGGGCATCTTGGCCTGGAGTACATAGCCATGCACAAACGCGGGACACCTTCGACCATGCAGTCCATGTGCGATTATGACGATGTGGTCGGGGATGTGCTGGATTATTTCCGCGCCTTTGCAGTGAAGGCTGCGGAGAACGGCATCTCGGACTGGATCCTCGATCCGGGCTTCGGCTTTGCCAAGACAGTAGAGCAGAACTACCAGTTGATGGAAGGGCTGGAGAGTTTCACCTCTCTCGGACGCCCCGTGCTGGTGGGCATCTCCCGCAAGAGCTTTATATACAAGCCTTTGGGCCTTAAGCCGGAAGATGTGCTGACCGCCACGCAAGTGATGCATATGGCTGCGCTTGAGCGCGGCGCCGACATCCTTCGCGTACACGATGTCGCCGCCGCCCGCGAGACTCTCTCGCTATACCGTATGCTTCACGGCTGCTAGCGCTCCTTGATATCCCAGAAAGAAAGGGTGATTTTCGATTCTACATTCTTCTCCACTTCGTCCGGAAGCATGGGGAAGAAGTCCAGTCCTGTGATGTCCTCGAGTTCGTCCACGGTCATGGCGCAGTCGTCCAGCCAATAGCGCTTGTCGTCATTGTCCATCACGAATGCTATCGCGTGGTATTTGCCCCTGTTCTCGGCTAGGACGGCCTTGAAGAAACTGTCCGGAACGGTGACGCCCCGGTCCCCGATGATGCCGTAGCGGTTGGTGCCGACGATGGGCCCTGAGACGACCCATACCTTTCCGTAGTCCCTGGCCCAGCGGCGCACCTGCTTCTCCAGATAATTCCAGTCGCCCTTATTAAGCTCCTCGTCCTGGGGACAGATGTTGGTGAGGTAGAACGTATCATTCATGGCCTCTTCATCCCATTGGAAATCAGCGGCGCAAGCCATGTGCCCGCGCGTCCATCCCGAGTCGAAATAGTCCTCACGCATTGCCTGGGTGCCCTTGTATGTCGGGTCCATCCTGAAAACGGATTCGTCCCGGTCCACGTCGCCGCGCGTCTCGTCGGCCGTTAACTCGTACGCCACCCATTCGGGGAGTCGTGCCTCGGCATTGTACGAAATGATGAATCCCGTGTGCGTGAGGATGATGTCATCGCCGGATGTGGCGGGGAGTTCCATCAGCCCTTCGGGGAGAGGCTCTTCCGGACTTGTCAATCCGGGGAAAACCTTGGAGATGAGGCCTGTCTCCTCCTGAAGGAGGTAAATGGCACATATCAGGACGAGCA
The DNA here is from genome assembly GCA_017548805.1 of Bacteroidales bacterium. The sequence goes on along the minus strand of JAFYZE010000303.1, from coordinate 232 downwards.
ATGCTCCGTAGATATATGAGGTGCGTTTTTTCATCTGTCGGGATGTTTTTGCAAAAATAATCATTATATTCGCAAATACGCGCCGATGATCCAACAAACTAAATATTAAGCTTATGTCAGAAGAATTCGAGAACATCAAGGAGAACGTCGAGGAGATCAAGGATGAGATCCGCGACGAAGTGAACCAGGCCGCCGACGCAGTCGAGGCCGAGGTCAACGAAGCTGCCGAAGC